>JBBQFE010000264.1:0-5011 GCA_038321605.1 Mycobacteriales bacterium
TAACAGCGACGCCGAACGCCACCCCTGCAACGACTCTGGTTGCAGGGGTGGATTCGTCCACCCAGTCCTGCAAGATCGTGATCCGCGAGGCCGAGTCAGGACGGTTGGTGCGCACGGGTCGCGCCAGCCACCCGGACGGCACCGAGGTGGATCCCGCAGTCTGGTGGTCGGCACTGCAGGACGCGATCGAATCAGCGGGCGGACTCGACGACGTGACCGCGATCAGCGTCGGCGGCCAGCAGCACGGAATGGTCTGCCTGGACTCCGACGGCGCAGTGGTCCGGCCGGCACTGCTCTGGAACGACACCCGCTCCGCCCAGGCAGCCGAGGACCTGACGGCCGAGCTGGGTGCGGACAAATGGGCTGAGGCGGTAGGCCTGGTTCCGGTCGCATCGTTCACCATCACCAAGCTCCGTTGGCTGGCCGAACACGAGCCGGACAACGCCGCCCGGGTCGCCGCGGTCTGCCTGCCGCACGACTGGCTCACCTGGAAGCTCTCGGGGTCGACGTCCATCCGGGATCTGGTGACAGATCGGTCCGACGCCTCTGGAACCGGCTACTTCGATCCGCGGACGGACAACTACCGGCGGGACCTGCTGATGCTTGCCTTCGGGCGCGATGTGCTGCTGCCGCGGGTGGCGGGTCCGTCGGAGGTGATCGCAGGACGCGGCCGGCTCGTCTTCGGCGCCGGTGGCGGCGACAATGCGGCCGCCGGGTTCGGTGTCGAGGCCGGTTCGGACGCGGTGGTGTCACTGGGAACTTCGGGCACGGTGTTCGCCAGCAGCACCCGGCAGTCCTACGACCCGTCCGGCATCGTCGCCGGCTTCGCGGATCTGGCCGGCCAGTTCCTGCCGCTGGTCTGCACGCTCAACGCGACCCGGGTGCTGGACGTGACGGCGAGAATGCTCGGAGTCGACCTGCCGGAACTCGGTGAACTGGCGCTGCAGGCAGAGCCGGGTGCCGGCGGCCTGACCATGGTCGGCTACCTCGAAGGCGAGCGGACGCCCAACCTGCCCCGTGCCACCGGCGCCCTGCACGGGCTGACCCTGGCCAGTGCGAGCCGTCCCAACCTCGCGCGCGCTGCGGTCGAAGGTATGTTGCTCGGTCAGGCCGCAGGGCTGGATGCCCTTGCCGCACAGGGGTGTTCGGTGTCGAAGGTCCGACTCGTCGGTGGTGGCGCCCAGTCCGAGGCGGTGCGCCAGATCGCGCCCACCGTGTTCGGGGTGCCCGTCGATGTCCCACCGGCAGGGGAGTACGTGGCCGACGGTGCGGCGCGGCAGGCGGCCTGGGCCATCAGCGGTGCGGAGAATCCGCCGGTCTGGATGGGTGATTCGGGATCGGTGGCCCGCTATGAGGCCGACGCCGTCCCCGGTCTGCGTGAGCGTTACGTCGAGGCATCGCACCGTTACCTCGATCGATCTCAGTGAGTCCGACCGGCGCGGCGCCATGACCGAGGCGATGGTTCCGGCCGGGCAGTACACGGTGCGGCTGCACAACCTCAGGCTCGTACTGACCGAGATCGCGACCGCCCCGGGGTCGCGCGCGGACCTGGCGCAGCGGACCGGTCTGACCAAGGCGACCGTGGCGAGCCTGGCCGATCCCTTCATCGAGCGGGGGATTCTGCTGGAGGGCCATCCCGAGGCAGCCGGCCCCGGTCGACCGTCCCGGTTGCTGAGCTTTCACCCCGACGGGCCGGTCGCCGTTGGCGTCGAGATCAATGTCGACTACACGGCATTGAGCCTCGTCGACCTGACCGGACGGCTGGTCAGCTACCAGCGCGCCGAGGTCGACAACCGGGTCCTCTCAGCGGTTGAGATCGTGGCCACGGCCGGCCGGTTGTGTCGCGACTTCCTCACCGGCACGGCTCGACCCCTGCTCGGCGTAGGGCTGGGCGTCCCCGGCGCGGTCGGTCCCGGTGGTGTGGTCGTGCGTGCGCCGAACCTGCCGGCCCTCAACGCCGACCGGGTCGGCGCCCGGTTCGCGGGAGAACTGCCGCCGGCGCTGGCGACGACCGTGCTGGTGGAGAACGAAGCGAACCTCGGTGCGCTGGCCTGGTCTCGCGCCGCCGCCGATGTGGAGCCCAACTTCGTCTATGTCTCCGGCGAGATCGGTGTCGGCGCGGGGCTGATGGTCGACGGTGAGTTGTTCCGCGGCGTGCACGGTTTCGCCGGCGAGCTCGGTCATATCGTCGTCGAGCGGGACGGTCCACAGTGTGGCTGCGGTGGCCGTGGCTGCGTGGAGCAGTACGCCGGGCAGGACGTCCTGCTGGCCGCAGCGGGCTCTGCGTCGGTGGAGGCGCTGGAGGCCGCAGTGCTGCGGGACGACCCGGCCGCCCTCGCCGCGGTCGCTCAGGCCGGTGCGGCGCTCGGGGTCGGCCTGGCCTCGCTGCTGAATGTGGTTGATCTGCCGCTGGTCGTCCTCGGTGGTCTGTACGCCCGGCTCTACGAGGTGATCACACCGGCGTTGCAGCGTGAATTACGCCAGCGCGCGCTGTCGTCCGGGCGAGGTGGCGCCCAGCTGAGACGCTCTGAGCTGGCCGGTGACGCTGCCGTTAGAGGTGCGGCCGGCCTGATCGTGGATCGTGCGCTCAAGCAGCCGCTGCGTTTGACCGGCTTCGCGGGCTGATCGATCTGGCGTGCTGGCCTGCTTCGCGGGCTGATCGATCTGGCGTGCTGGCCCGCTTGGCGGTGAGCGGGCGGCCCAGCTCGGCGGTTAGCGGGTGGGTCGCGAGTTCAGGTTCCAGTACCCCTTGGCGTACACGTCTGCCCGGCTGAGACCGAACCGTCCGAGGCTGTCCCGCAGCGCCACCGCAACCCGGGATTCGCCGATCACATAGGCATAACCGGGCCCGCTGGGCGCCTCGAGGTCTGCCAGGGCCGCAGTCAGCAGGTCGGGAGCGCCGGCAGGCAGCCCGTTTCGGTCCAGCCAGCGCACCGAGGCCTGTGCGGGCAGCGGGTAATGCTCACTCGGGTCAGCGACCTCGGCGAGCACCTGAACCGGACGGTCCATCGCCTCACACAAGGCGGCGATCGCCGGTAGGCCCGACTCGTCGGTCAAGGCCAGGGCCCAGGCGTTCGGGTCTGGGAGCGGGACCTCACCACGCGGGCCGAAGAAGGTCACCTCGTCACCCACGGACAGGCCCGCTGCCCAGGTCGAGCCCGGGCCGTGACCGTGCAGCACCGCGTCGACGACAAGGCTGTCGCCGGTGGTCGCCCGGACGGTGTAACGCCGCCGTACCTCGCGATCGAAATCGGTGTCGCTGAGGACCACCGCGATATCGCAGGCCAGCGGCCAGCTTTGGTCGGCGACGGCAGGTGCCGCCAGGGTGATCCGACGCATCCTGGGGGACAGCGAGGTGAGGTCGGATACCCGGGCCAGGAATTGACCGGTGCGGGCGATGTGTTGGACTGCAGACATGATGTGTTCAGTTTGCCAGGACGGCCTGGCGACGCGAACACGGCAACCGAACTGAGACCCAGGAGCACACATGCCCATCGAATTGACCAAGATCGCCTACGTCACCTCCGCCACAGCCAGGGGCGGACGGGCCGGACACGTGACCAGCGCGGACGGCCTCATCGACGTCGATCTGGCCCAGCCCGGCACCACCCCCGAGCCGGCCGTCAACCCCGAGACGCTGTTCGCCGCCGGTTACGCGGCGTGCTTCCAGGGAGCGTTGGCCAACCGGGCGAAGACGGTCGGCGTGGACACCTCGGAGTCATCGGTGACGGCGAGTGTGTCGTTCGGACCGTCGGAGGACGGTGGCTTCGGCCTCGCGGTGGAGCTCTCGGTCAGCATCCCCGGGGTGGACCAGGCCAAGGCCCAGGAGCTGATCGAACTGGCGCACGCGTTCTGCCCGTACTCCAAGGCCACCCGCGGCAACATCAACGTGACCCTGACCGCCCTCTAACCCCTCTAGACGCATTGTGCGGCCCGAAATCACCGATCGACCGGCGCGTCGCGTGATTTCGGGCCGCACAATGGCGTTCTTGCTAAGAGGTCTTGGCGAGATCGGCGATCGACGTCAGCTTGTACTTGTCGGCGGTCGCCTTGGTCACCACGATGGCGTCACTGTCCTGAGCAGCGGACTGGGTCAGGATGATGAGGTTGGACGGAAGCGCCTTGGTCAGCGCAGCCGACACATCCGACGGTGACACCGCGGTGTTCTTGTTGTCGATGAACGCCAGGATCGAGCCGTTGTACTCCGGCATCAGGTCGATCGAGCCGTCCTTCAGGGCCGGGTAGTACTTGTTCCGGCTACCGATGTTCAGCTTGAGGTTGATCGAGGCTCCCTGGGCCTTGAGCGCGTCGGCGTAGATGTCGGCGAGCAGAACGTTCTCAGGGAAGTTGGCCGACCCCACGGTGAGCTTGTCGCCTGCCGCGGCGGGTCCGGTGGTGGACAGTCCGTTGGTGGACAGCCATTCCTTCGCCACTGCATCGGGGTCCTGCTTGTTCGTGACGACCTTGACCATCAGTGCACCGAGACCGGCGGTGTCGAGCTTCGCCGAGATCGCGTTCAAGGTGCTGGTGACGCCGGCGGTGGCCTTGGCCTTGTTGATGATCGGCACCACGTTCTGGGCCGCGAAGTTGCTCTTCGGGTCGGTGAGGATCACGAAACCGTTTGCGGCGATGCTCGGGTCGGTGGTGAACAGGTCAGCAGCGTCCACCTGGCCATGCTTGAGCGCGTTCACCGTCACCGGGCCGCCGGTATCGGTCACGGTGTACTTGCCGAAGCTGACCCCGTAGTTCTTCTCCAGGCCGGGCAACCCGTCCGGACGGGTCTTGAATTCCGGCGGTCCGCCCATGATCAGCTTGCTGGCAACGGTGGCTGTCGACGTGCTGCCGCTGCCGCCCGTGGTCGTGGTGGTCTTCGAGCTGTCCTTGCCGCACGCACTGAGCGTCAGCGCGAGGGCCGCAGCAGCGGCGCCGGCGATTATGGCCTTGCGATTCATGACTCTCCCTATGGAAACGAGTGTTCAAAGTACCTGAGGATTGCTACGGGGGTCCGCAG
>JBBQFE010000265.1:0-5008 GCA_038321605.1 Mycobacteriales bacterium
CGCGACCCGCCGAGGTGAGCCCGCTGCGCATCTCAAGTTCGCCGCCTTCCACACCGCTGGCGGCTGGCCGGGCTCTGCGACGTCGTTCGGTGCGGCCGGGGCGATCCTGCTGGGTGATCTGCTGCTCTCGTGGTCTGAAGAGATGTTCACCCGCGCGATCGGTGACCTGGAACCGCAACGAGCCCGACGGGCCACCGACGAGTTCGACTCGATGCGGACCGAGGTGGTCGGCGGTCAGTTCCTGGACGTGCTGGCGCAGGGCCGTGGAGCCTTCGACCCGGCCGAGGCGCTGCGGGTAATCGAATTCAAGACGAGCAGGTACACCATTCAGCGGCCGCTGCTGATGGGCGCGCGGGCCGGTGGCGCGTCGGCGGCGGTGTGCGCGGTCCTGGACGGTTACGGGCACGCCGCCGGTGAGGCGTTCCAGTTGCGGGACGACCTGCTCGGGGTCTTCGGCGACCCGGCGGAGACCGGAAAACCGGCCGGCGACGACCTTCGCGAGGGTAAGCGGACGTTGCTGGTGGCCCTGGCAGCCGAGGTCGCCGCCCCCGCTGAACTGTCCGTCCTGCGCGCCGGGATCGGTAACCCGAGTCTCGACGCGGCGGGCGTGGCAGACCTCCGCGAGGTACTGACCGCGACCGGAGCGCGCAATGCCGTCGAGAAGCGGATCGTCGAACGCGCCGCCCGGGCGCAGGACTTTCTCGACCCGGCCGCCGGTCCGGATGCGGCGATCTCCGCTGAGGCCCTGGCGGCGCTGTCAGACCTCGCGCAGGCCGCGGCGCACCGGAACTTCTGACCGATGTCGGGTCGCGGCGTCAGGGGCAAGTCCGATCGGGTCGTCATCATCGGGGCCGGTCTGGGTGGGCTTTCGGCTGCACTGCGTCTCACCGGTGCGGGCCGGAACGTGCAGATCCTCGAGGCCACCGACGCACCCGGCGGGCTGATGGGTCGCTGGAACATCGACGGCTACCGGTTCGACACCGGGCCCACCGTGCTGACCATGCCCGAGCTGATCGACGATGCGCTCGGGGCGGTGGGCGAGCTGCGCTCGGACTGGCTGGAGCTGATCAGGCTGGAGCCTTCGTACCGGGCTGAATACGCCGACGGCTCGGTCCTGCGGTCGTACTCCGATCCGCACCAGATGGCCGACGAAGTGGCCGCGGTGTGCGGCACCACCGAGGCCCGGGGCTACCTGCGACTGGTGGACTACCTCACCCGGCTGTATCAGGTGGAGTTCGGCACGTTCATGGACCGCAACCTGGACTCGGTGGCTGATCTGGTCCGTCCGCAGGCACTCTCACTCGTGCGGATGGGCGGCCTTCGCGGACTGGACCGGGTCGTCGGTGGCTTCGTGGGCGATGACCGGCTTCGCAGACTGTTCACC
The DNA here is from genome assembly GCA_038321605.1 of Mycobacteriales bacterium. Lineage (GTDB taxonomy): Bacteria > Actinomycetota > Actinomycetes > Mycobacteriales > Jatrophihabitantaceae > Jatrophihabitans_A. The sequence goes on from JBBQFE010000265.1 coordinate 1,385, forward strand.
TTTCAGGCCCTGTACGCCGGCCTCGCCCCGGCGGACGCGCGCGCCCTGTACGGGGTGATCGCGTACCTGGATTCGATCTCGGGGGTCTGGTTCCCGCGGGGTGGAATGTATGAGGTGGCAGCGGCGATGGCGGGTGCTGCGACCAAGCACGGGGCGCAACTGAGCCTGTCGACCCGCGCCCACTCCGTGGAGTTCAGCAACGGCCGGGCAAGCGCGGTCATCACCGGGGACGGCGAACGGATCCCGGCAGATGTGGTGATCGTCAACGGCGATATCGACGCTGCCTACCGCGGGCTGCTGCCGCCGGAGTTGCGTCCACTCCGGCTCCGCAGACCACGGCACTCACCCTCGGCCTTCGTGTGGCATGTGGGGTCGACCGCACCGCTGCCGAACGCGGCCCACCACACCATCTCGTTCGGCGCCGCGTGGTCACAGACCTTCGATGAGATCATCGACCGTGGTGCGCTGATGTCCGATCCGTCGCTGCTGATCACCAGTCCCACCGTGACCGATCCGAGCGCGGCGCCTCCGGCGGGCCACAGCTACTTCGTGCTGGCGCCGTGCCCGAACACCGACGCACCGATCGACTGGGCGCGTATCGGCCCGCGATACCTGGATGAGATCCAGCGGGTCCTCGCAGAACGCGGACTGGACGTGCAGGGCGCGTTCTCGACCGGCGTCGAGGTCAGCCGCACCGTGACACCGGCGGACTGGCAGGCACAGGGACTCGGTGCGGGCAGCCCGTTCGCCCTCGCACACACCCTCACGCAGACCGGTCCGCTGCGGCATCCCACTCAGCATCCGGGTGTGGACAACCTGTTGTTCTGTGGCGCCGGCGTTCAGCCCGGCGTCGGTGTACCGACCGTCCTGCTGTCCGGGCGGCTCGCGGCCCAGCGGGTCACCGGTTGATCTGAGACGATGGACCGATGGTCCGGACCGCCGAGCAGTCGCATGATGCGAACAGGACGCGTCGGGCGCTCGCGGGGCTGGCGCACTTCATCGACAGCTGGGACTTCCGGCGAATCTCGATCGCCGGACTGGTCGGCACAGGTCTGATCAGTCTCGGCAGCTTCGGGGCGGGGGCGCTGCCGGCCAACGACCCGACGCGGCACATTCCGGTGATCGGGTTACTACGGCACGGTTGGCTCGGCCTGCACGTCGCGCTCGCGGCCTACTACCTCGGGCTCGCGCTGCTGGTGGTGACCTGGCTGGTGCTAGGTCGCCTGCTGCTGACCGGATCCGCTCGCGGCACCACCGCCGTCGGACGTGAGGTGCTGGACCCCGACGTGTTGCGCCGGACGTTGACCCGCTGGATGCTGCCACTGCTGGTGGGCATGCCGCTGGCCAGCATGGACCTCTACAGCTACGCAGCTCAGGCCCAACTGGCCCGCACCGGACGGGATCCCTACACCTTCACGCCCGCCGATCTACCGGGCAAGTTCCTGGACAACGTCGCCTGGAAGTGGGTGGACACTCCGTCGCCGTACGGGCCGTTGTGGGTCACGGTGTCACGCTGGATCGCCACCATCACCGGTGACCATGCCCTGCTCAGCGTGCTGGTACTGAGGCTCATCCCGTTCGCTGCGATCGTCGCGACGGCGAAGATGCTTCCGCCGCTGGCCCGCCGCCTCGGGGGTCGCGGTGATCTGGCCCTGTGGCTGGCGATCGCAAACCCGCTGGTGCTGGTGCACGGCGTCGGCGGGGGTCACAACGACGCCGTCATGGTCGCGTTCATGATCGCGGGCCTGGCGGTGGTGCTCGTGCCCGGGGCGAATTGGCGGCACCTCGTGGCCGGCGCTGCCCTGATGTCGCTCGCCGCCGCGGTGAAGGCGCCGGGTGCCATCGGCGTGGCTTTCGTCGTACCGGTCTACCTCGCCGGCCGCTCGGGCCTGCGACCCTGGGACTGGGTCCGGTACTGCCTGCTCGCGGCGGCCGCGGCGGTGCCGGTCTTCGCGTTGATCACGTACCTCGTCGGGTACGGCAACGGCTGGACCAAGCAGATCAGCCCCGCCATCCCGGTGATCAACTTCATGTCGCTGCCCACGTTGCTGGCGGTGCTCTACCGGCTCGCGTTGGGCGACGCCCATGCGGCGAGCGTCGTCGACCACACCGTGCGCACCTTCCGCCAGATCGGCTCGGTGATCAGCGGAGGTCTGCTGACGGTGCTGTGGTTCCGATCGGTCCGCGGCTCGGCAATCCAGCTCATGAGCCTCGGGCTGCTCACAACGGTCCTGCTCAGTCCGGCCGTTCAGCCCTGGTACTTCACCTGGGCGCTGGTACCGGCGGCCCTGTTCATCGTCCGCCCCCGCGCGGTGTCCTGGATCGCGGCAGCGTCCGTTGCGCTGACCTTCCTGATCAGCCCGATGGGGTCGGGACTGGAGATCGCGCCGTACGTCCCGGCGGTGCTGGCTGCCGGGCTCGGCGCCCGCGCCCTGCTCGGCCCGGTAGTGCACCGGATACGCCTCCCGTGAGTTCCGATCGAGCCGGAACGGACAGCGACCGGCCGGTGGACCCGGCGACAATCGCGGCCTACCGGCACTGCAGAGAGCTGAACGCCCGCCACGGCAAGACCTTCTTTCTGGCCACCGGACTGCTGCCCGCCGCCAAACGCCCGCCGGTGCACGCGCTCTACGGTTTCGCGCGCTACGCCGACGACATCGTCGACCATCCGGCGCCGGGTGCCGACACCACGCGTCGACTGAGCGACCTGCGGACCGAGCTCGAGGCGGCGCTCGACGGCCGGCGGCCCAGACACCCGGTGGTGCGGGCCGTGGTCGACACCGTGCACCGCTTCGACCTCGACGAACAACACCTGAGCGATTTTCTGGACGCGATGGCCAGCGATCTGACGGTCCGTCGATACCCGACCTTCGAGGACCTGCAGCGCTACATGTGGGGTAGCGCGTCGGTGATCGGCCTGCTGCTGCTGCCGATTCTCGGCGTCACCGGAGACCGGCGGCGGGCTGAGCAGGCGGCCGCCGACCTGGGCGTGGCCTTTCAACTGACCAACTTCATCAGGGACGTCGGAGAGGATTTCGGTCGCGGTCGGATCTACCTGCCGCTGGAATCGCTGGCGGCACACCAGGTCACCGAGGCGATGCTCGGGCGCCGCGCCAGCTCCCCCGAGGTGCGCGCGCTGATCGCAGCGGAGTGCGAGCGGGCCCGTGGCTTCTATCGCAGCTCCCGCGCCGGTATCGACGACCTGTCGCCGGATGCGCGGGACTGCGTGCGCACGGCCTGGACGCTGTACGGCGAGATCCTCACCGAGATCGAGCGCGCCTCCTACGAGGTGCTGGACCGGCGCGCCACGGTGTCCCGGCGCCGGCGGCTGTCGGTCGGTGTGCGGGGGTACACCGCAGCCCTCAGAGCTCGGCGCGGTTAGCCGAACGGCGCCCGAGGGCCACCCAGCACGACAGGGTGAGCAGGATCAGGGCAAAGCCGAAGCCGATGTCCTCGACCGGGGCGTAGACCAGCCGTGCGCCCAGAATCGCCGAGGATCGGTAACGCACCACGGGAAGGCCGGTCAGGATGCCGTTCACCAGCAGCTGAAAGGCGAAAAGGATCGCGTACGCCGTCCAGAAGGCTTTGCGCAGCAGCAATCTCGTGCGCAACAGCAGCAGGTCG
>JBBQFE010000266.1:0-4987 GCA_038321605.1 Mycobacteriales bacterium
CCACGGGTTACGTTGCAGCAGGACGAGCAACGCTGCGCTGGACAGGGTGGCTACGGCCTCGGCCCACGCACTGTCGGTCTTCTTCGGGTACCAGAACGGCTCGTACATGCCCGGCAACGGTCCCAGAGCACCGACATCGACGTACCGGTACAGCAGGACCGCCGCCAGTCCACCTGCGGCGACCGCGAACGCGAACAGTGCTGTGTAGCGGGGTGGACGGGCCAGCAGCGCCACGGCTGCGAGAACGGCGGCAGCGCCCTCCACGCGGAAAAGCTGCCCCTGGCTCAGGGTGCCTGTCCGCACCGAGTCAAAACCCGCCGCCAGATCAACATGGACGTAGGCATCCACCGCCAAGCCCACCACGACCATCAACGTCAATAAGCCCCGCACGACCAACCACCCGTGCCCGCGTATCACCATCGCCCACCCTTCCCGCCCCGCACCCGCAGGTAGAGCCGGTCGACCGCCCAGCCCACCGGTGGCCGGAGGCCTTCGGATGGAATACGGCTGCGGGACCGGCCGGTTCACGTGCCCTACCGTTGCGCAAAACCCCGGGCCTGGATCTCAAGGTGAGGAGCGCCGCCGCCCCGCGGATCAGGTGCGTAGAGCCGAGACCAGCTCGGCCAGGTCACCGCCCTTGACAAGAAACCGGTGCACGCGCGCGGCCCGAGCGGCCAGAGCTGCGCCGGCGTCGGAGGTGCACACCACGACGCGTGACGATTCGTATCAGACCGGCCACGATGAACGACCCACCACGTCGGCGCCGGATACCCTCAGAAGCGGGCTGCGCCTCGTCCCACCGGGACATCGCACGGGTTCGCAGGTCCGCTTCTTCATCAAAGACCGCCGAGGTCTGGACGGACATCATGACCTCCACCGAAACTCTCCCGAACCGCCCTTCAACGTCGGACATCGCGGCGCGTCCTCGCAACCCCTGGCACCAGCATCCTGGGGTGCGGACCGGCGACCGGCTCACGACCGGGGAACGAGCAGCCGACGTCGTTCGCAACGGCATGGGATCGTGGCCCTTTGTCTTCGCCTTCCTGGGGCTCATGGCGATCTGGGCCGGATTCAACGGCAACCACGGCTTCGATCCCTACCCGTTCATCCTGTTAAATCTCTTCCTCTCGATGATCGCGGGCCTGCAGGGCGCAATCCTGCTGATCTCCGCCAAACGGGCCGACTCGATCAGCAGCGAGGTCGCGCTGCACACTCTGGAGAACACCGCGCGCCTGCAAGAGCTGATCGAAGCGAACACCGCCTTGACCGAAACCGTGTCGCAATTGGCGACCCAGATCCACGCCCACATCTGCGGACCCGAAGCCGCCTCGGCCACAGCGGAGGTCACCTAAGCGCCGAGGGTTGCCGAGGCGAACCCGTCGCAAAGCACCCGCCCCCCGGCCAGGGACGTGGCCGAAGCAGCCGGCTATTCGTCGTCGAGCCTCTTAATGAAGCTGCCCAGGTTGTCGTGCTCGATGGCTTCTTCATCAGGACTGCGGGAATCGTCCTCGCCCCGTTCCTGCAGGTCGTCCTCCTCGGCGATGCCGGGCAGCGGGCCCTGCGCTGCCACCTCTTCAAGAGGGGTCGCGTGGCTGGGGTGCTGGTCGTCGTGAGTCATCTGGGTGCCTTCCATGAGCAAGAAATAGGGGTAGACCAACCGGGTGGTTAAGTGAGCCTGCCGAACTGGGCCTCGAACTGTTCCCGGACCGCGTCAGAATCGAAATGCAGATCGCGGCGGGTGATCTTGATGGTGGCCAACGTCCGCTCCAACGCCTGCCGATCGGACTCACCCGAAAAGATGACGATCACCGTCGCCGCAGGCGGCCCGAGCTGCCACACCCCATCCTCACCACGAAGCGCGGTATGAGCATCCATAACTGGACTGTAAGCCCTCAGATGCGCACTGACCACAGCACCGCGTCCCGATAGGCGCGAGCCCGCCGCTGCCTTCCCCGCCGCGTCATGGGGACTCGTTAGGCGGTACACGCCGTCCGCCGTGGCTCCGAGTAGGGGCCAGTTTTCGGCTCGGCCCTGAGCACGCCCAGGCGGGCCAGAAGTGGTGTCGGTGCTCTAGGTGATGGTGAGCTCGGACCACATACCGTCGGCGTAGTGGTTGGGCAGGTTGCACAGCAGCTCGTACCGCCCCGGGACCAGGGTCAAGCTCGTCCAGCTGGCCCCGCGGGCGGTGATGCCCGCACCCGTACCGGTGGCGCAGTTGGCCGAGGCTTCCCCGAGGCTGCCCGACTCGGAAACCTTGCCGTCCGCCCCGGGGACCCTGTGGCCCGCGGACGCTCCGGCAGCTAGCGGCAGGACCACCAGTTCGTGGGTGCGCCATCCTCTGTTCTCAGCCACAAGGCTCAGCTGACCGGCCGCGACCGAGGTCAGGGAGGACCGCAGCATCATGTGCACACCCAGCGGCGCCGTGCCACCGATCACCTGCGTCATCCCCATGTCGGCCAACAGCACCGTCACCCTCGTGCCCGGCAGCCCGGACGGCGGGGCGCAGGCGACCTGCGAGTAGTGATACCCGGGCACCGCAGCCCCCATCATCGGGCCGGCGGTAGCCGAGGACGCGCCACCCATCATCGGGCCACCGCCCTGATGCACCGTCGAGGCGCACCCTGCCGCGACCAGCGCCCCCGCCACCGCGACTCCCAGCACCCAGCGGCGGAACACTCTCAGTTGTCTCATACACCCAGTCTCACCGGCTACGACCAAGCCGCGCAGGAGTCCAAGGTCCCCACCTCCCAAGGCGAGCAATCCTGGGTCAACCCCGCGCGAGCCGCGCCCGCGCACATCGCACCGGCACCGCAGTCCCTACCGCAAACGGCAGGGTGTCGGGGCTCAGGCAGTGAATGCATGCCGGCATCGGCACGGTGGTGCTGCTGCTCAGCTGCTGGCGGTGCGGGTGTCGGGTAGGGCAGTGCGGAGGCGGTGCAGCCCCTCTCGGATCTGGCTCTTCACTGTGCGCGGCGGCTGTCTGGTCAGCTCCGCGATGTCAGTGGCTGTAGCCGACGAGGTAGGCCAGCACGACGGCGCGACATTGTGCCGGGCTGAGCAGGGTGGGTGCGTCGCTCAGCACCGCGAGGTCCACGACACGCTGCACTGGGGTCCCCCACCCGGATGGCCGCAGCTGCCGGGCATGCTCCGTATCCCGCGCCCGGCAGCTTCAGCGTGCCGGACCCGGTTCACGACCCGGCGGCAGTTTCCGCGTCCAACTAGAGCTAAAGGTAGACCTCCTGGGTAACTTCATCGGCCTGTGCGGGTCACGCAACACCCGAAGCACCTCCAGGTACACCGGTGTGCAGGTCCGTTCATACACCTCCGCGAACGCCGCGTCATCACCCGGATCCGCCTCATCCAGCAGACCCATCAGCCGGGACTGTGGCAGCCGGAGGACTGACGGCACGCACAACGCGCCGACGCTACTAGCCGAGCTGATTATGAGCCCCCCGGTCGCCGACGGCCGACCACCCGGTTGGGTCAGAGACCGGGACCTGCTCACTGTCGCCCCATCGGCAGCCTGCCGCAAGACCCTGGCCGGTGACGCGAGTTCCCATAGGCCCCGCCTGGGGGTGCGCCGGGACAAGTGCCCGCACTTCGTCCGGGGCCCCGCGGTGCTACCTGCCCCGTACTCGGCAGAAGGGGGCGGTCAGGTCTGGGTGCGCTCCGCTCGTGGGATGGGCAGGTCGGGCAGTGCGCCGGTGTCGACGACGTCGGTGGCCAAGTCCCGCAGCTTGGTGTTCAGGTTCTGGCTGGCTTGGCGCAGCAGGGTGAACGCTGCAGTGCGGGTGATCTTGTGATGCGCCATCAAGACCCCGATCGCGGCACCGATTTCCCGGCTGGTGTCCAACCCTCGCTCCAACTGCGCCGTCTTGTCCCGGGCGTGGTGCAGAACCACCAAGCTGGAGGCTTGGGCCGCGAAAATAGTGCCTGTCGTGACATCGTCGGCGCTGTAGGCACCGGGCCGCTGCGCGAACAGATTCAACGCTGAATGCTCCTCGGCGGGCAACTGGAAAGAAAGGACGCTACGCACCGGGGTCCGCGCCGCCAACAAGGCCGTGAACTGCGGCCACCGGGTCTCGGTGGCCACATCGAACAGCATGTAGTTAGCGTTATCCTGAGCAGCGGACAGGCAGGGGCCTTGCCCGGTCTGATACTGCAAGGTGTCCGCGGCCACCGCCAACTCATCAGAGGCCGCCAGGGTGCTGCCCTTGCTGGCGCGCATGACGGTGACCGACGCCCAGTCACAGCCCTGGATGTGTTTCACCGCCAACTGCGTCAACCGCATCAGCGCCGCATCGTCATCGCCGGGACCCCGCAGGTCCGCGCCCAACGCCGCCAGCTCGGAGGACAGTTCCACCATCTCATCAACATCCACCACGACCACCCCTCACGCCACCATCCCCGACCTGCAGGGCCAGCACCCTCACAGTGTGCCGTGCCGCAGCCCACCACGTCGACCGGCCCCGGCGGCAGGACTCACGACCAAACGGTGTCCGTGAGCGCAATGCTCGGGCCGTCTCCTCCACGATGCGGCTAATTCCACCCATGCTTATAAGGCGATGGCCCATCAAGGGTCGGGTGCCTTCCGGCAGTCGGAACTCTTCGGCCGTTGGCACGGGCCGGGAGCACCGCCTTTTTGGTCGGGAACCCCGGTCGCTACAACGGGCGTCGGCCCAATCGAGGCCCCAGCCGGCGACGCGATGCGCAAGGCACTCGCTGGCGAGGCCCGAGCCACGCAGGCGCGCGCGGCTCGGCGGCGTTCCGCTCACCGCGCCATTGGGCCCTTCCATGGAATTCCGACATACCCCGCCGTTGCCGACGAGCGGCCCATCGCCTGCCCGGGTTACCCGTCCAGCAGAAGCGTCTGGGCCTGTGGCTGATTGGGATACGTGCGCTGATTTGCTTATATGTTCATCTGGATCGTGGTTCGCCGGCTGGTTTTGACTTGGTACATGGCGTGGTCGGCCAGTTCGACAGCGCG
>JBBQFE010000267.1:0-4983 GCA_038321605.1 Mycobacteriales bacterium
GGCCCGTCAGTAACCACAGGTACGACCTCGTCAGGAGAACATGATGCGCGCCGCCGTTGTCAGCACCCCGGGAACGATCAGTATCGAGACGCTCCCGGACCCGACCCCGGGCCCCGGTGACATAGTCGTCGCGCCCGGCGCCGTGGGCATCTGTGGCACCGATCTGCACATCATCGACGGTGACTTTCCGCCGGCCCCGTACCCGTTGGTCCCAGGGCATGAATTCGCCGGCGAAGTGGTCGCGGTCGGTCGTGACGTCGACCAGGTAGCCGTCGGGGATCGGGTCGCCGTGGACCCCAGCCTGTTCTGTGGGCACTGCGTGTACTGCCAGCGGCAGCGCGGCAACCTCTGCCTGAACTGGGGTGCGACCGGCGACACCGTGAACGGCGCCTTCGCAGACTTCGTCGCGGTACCCGCCAGCAACGCGTACGCGATCCCGGACACGATGGGCTGGGGAGCCGCTGCCTTGGTGGAGCCCCTGGCGTGTGTGGTGCATGGCCTGCGACGGTTGTCGATGCCGGCGGGCTCTGATCTGCTGGTGGTCGGAGCGGGCACCATCGGCCTGCTGCTGGTGCAGGCCGCCCGTCGCAGCGGTGCAGCGCAGGTGAGCGTGATCGACCCCGACCCGGCGCGACGCCGGCTTGCGGGCGACATGGGTGCCGATGTCACGGCGGCCTCGTTGGACGAGCTGATGGGCGACCGACGTGACGCCTTCGAGTTCGCGATCGAAGCCACCGGCGTTCCCGCCGCGGCGCAGACCGCGCTGGATTCCTTGGGTCGCGGTGGCACCATGCTCGTGTTCGGGGTGGCGCCGCCGCAGGCCCTGTTGCCGCTCTCGCAGTTCAGGGTCTACAACGACGAGATCACGGTGCTCGGCTCCATGGCGGTCCTCAACACCTTCGAGCCGGCTATGCGCCTGATGGCCTCGGGCGCGATCGACAGCGAAGCCATGCTCACCCACACGTTGCCCCTGGCGCAGTTCACCGACGCGGTGCAGCTGGTGCGTGACCGCACCGGGCTCAAGGTTCAGATCGATCCGACCGCATAGGAGTTCTTCCGACCCGACCCGACCCGACCCGACCCGGCCCGGTCAGTGCAGACCGAAGTGCCCTAGCAGGCTGTTGGTCTGCGCGTCCCCGGCGTGGGCGAGGTAGGGCAGACCGAACAGTTGCTCGATGGTGCGGGTGATCGAGTAGTGGTCGAAGAAGGTCGGGTCCGGGGCAGCGCTCGCGTAGCGGTTCAGCAGCAGCAGCGGGACGTGGCAGGACTCCTGATGTGCGCTGAGATCGTTGGTGATCGGCAGGTCGAGACGCTGGTTCGTGCAGTCCTCGCCGGTGGTGGCATCCGCACCCGAGCCTTCGTCATAGGCGATGAAGACGTCGAGGTTTCCGCTCTCATAGTCAGGCCCCTGTTGAACCAGGGTGAGCATGCGCTGCAGGTGCAGGTCGGCGCTGTGCAGGCCCGCGGTGCCGCCGCCGGATCCCTCGCCGTCGTAGGCGAGGCTGGGTGAGACGAAGCTCAGGTTGGGCAGGGTGCCTGCGGCGACGGAGCTGGCGAAGGACCCGGTAGTCGACGTGAGGTCGGCTACGCCGACGTCGTTGGCCCGGCATTGCGACGGCGCGATGGTCGGGTAGAAGATCGGCGGGTTGTGACCGATCTTGTAGTTGCCGGACGAGGAGGTCGCGCAGGCTCCCGGCATGGCTTCCATGAATGCCTGCCAGGTGAGGTCGGCGGTGTCCAACTGGGCAAAAAGGTTCGCCGACGAATCAGTGCAGGCCTTCACGTTTCCGCAGCCATTGGGGCTGTTTGGTGGGAATTCTGCTGCTGAAATTGCCAGGTAATTCGCCGCCGACCAGTGGGTGGCGCCGAATGCGGCCGTGGCCGAACCGCACTGCTTGGAAAGAATGGATTCGAATGGCGCGTTTGTGCTGCCGATGACCTTCTTGTAGCTGTTGTTCTCCAACATCACGAGCATGACCTTGGCAGGGCTGCCCGGGGGCTGGTCGGCGTCGGGTCCCTCGCAGTAGGTGCCCGCCGGTAGGGGAGCAGGCGGGGAGAGGACGGGCTCCTGGGCGATGGCTGTGCCGGATGAGGCCAGGACTGACGCTGTCGCGACGGGCGGTGCGCCCAGGAGCGCAGCGCAGCCGGCAATCGCGAGAAATGCTGACAGAAAGAGTGAACTGCCGCGGCGCAAGCGATTATTTGTCTGCAGAAAAGGCCGCCAGTATGCAATACCAGATATATAAGTCATCCCGTTATCCCCCCGGTGGATGATGGTGCGAACGGTAGCCCATTTTCTGCGACGCAGCAATCACGGAGGAAATTGGCGTCGATAACCGCTGAAGTGCTACTGAATCGCCGATAGGCCGCAGTCCGCGGCACTGCTGACGTTCCGCCGACCCGGCGTGGAGCGGAGTTGTCCACAGATGGCGCAAACGCCCCGCGACCGCTGGTGGGCGCGGGTTAGGCTGCCCACTCCTGAACGGCCAATACCGACAAAAGGGGGTGGGCGGTGTCGAGCGCGCAGGCCATTGTCGAGGGCGAGGTTCGCGAGTTGGTGCGCCGCCGCTCGTTGGATCCGGTGCTCGAACCTGCGGTGGCGCGACTGCTTGTCGACGATGTGATCGCCGACTACCTGGACCGGGCTGCGGTGTCGGTGCTGCCGCCCCTCGCCGACCCCGCGGACACAGCGCGCGCGGTATTCGATCAGGTCGCCGGCTTCGGTCCGCTGCAACAGTACTTGGACGACCGGTCGGTCGAAGAGATCTGGATCAACGAGCCCGGTCGGGTGTTCGTCGCCCGCCGCGGCCGATCCGAACTCACAACAGTCATCCTCACCGCTGAACAGGTCGCGGACCTGGTCGAACGGATGCTGCGGCTGTCCGGGCGGCGTCTGGACCTGTCCACCCCGTTCGTCGATGCGCAGCTGCCGGACGGATCTCGGCTGCACGTGGTCATCCCCACCATCACGCGGCGCCACATGGCGGTGAACATTCGCAAATTCGTGGTGGGTGTCGCCGGACTCGATGAGCTGATCCGGCTCGGCGAGCTCACCGATCACGCAGCGCGCTTTCTCGAGGCCTCGGTCGAGGCCGGACTGAATCTGCTGGTATCCGGCGGGACGCAGGCGGGCAAGACAACGTTACTCAATGCGCTGTGCGCGGCGATTCCGGCGGCAGAACGGGTGGTGACGGCAGAAGAGGTCTTCGAACTGCAGATCCCGCTGCCCGACGTCGTCTGCATGCAGACCCGACAGCCCAACCTCGAGGGCAGCGGCGAGATTTCCCTTCGCCGCCTGGTCAAAGAGGCGCTGCGGATGCGCCCGAACCGGATCATCGTGGGGGAGGTTCGCCAGGAGGAGTCCCTCGACCTGCTCATCGCCCTCAACAGCGGGCTCCCCGGCATGTGCACCCTCCATGCCAATTCGGCTCGAGAAGCTCTGGTGAAGATGTGTACGTTGCCGTTGCTCGCTGGCGAAAACATCAGCGCGGCCTTCGTGGTTCCCACCGTCGCGGCCTCGGTGGACCTCGTGATTCACCTGCGGGCTGATCAGCGGGGTCACCGGCGGGTCCGAGAGATCGTGGCGGTCACCGGACGGGCCGAGGGCGACGTCATCGAGACCTCGGACCTCTTTGTGTCACACGGCAACCAGCTGGTCCGGGCCGACGGATTTCCACCCCATCCAGAGCGCTACGAGGCTGCGGGCTTCGAGCTTGCCCAGCTGCTGGATACCGACCGCTACCCCCGGACGGGTCGGCGACTCAGTGCCTCGACCCGGCAGGGCTGAACCGTGGGAGCGCTCCTCGGACTCGTTGCCGGCGCCGGCCTGCTGCTGATCTGGCGCAGTGGTCCGCGGGCACCGCAACGATCGGTGCTGCGGGCCAACTGGCATGACCGCCGCGACCTGCTGCTCAAGCAGGCCGGGATCGACTCCGTCAGCTCCGGTCAGCTGGCGATCGCCCAAGTCACGTCGGGGATTCTGGTGTTGGGTGTGGTTCAGCTCCTGACACACGCGTTCGCGGTTGCGATCTGTTTCGCAGCCTTCGCACTGGCCGCCCCCGTCGCGGTGGTGGGCCGACTACGCCAGCAACGGCAGGTGGCGTTGCGCGAGCTATGGCCCGAGGCCATCGACAATCTGGCCTCAGCAGTGAGGGCGGGCATGTCGCTGGCCGAGGGCTTGTCCGGGCTGGGCTCGCGTGGCCCGGATCGACTCCGGCCGCCGTTCGTGCGGTTCTCGGTCGCATATCGGGCGAGCGGGCGCTTCTCCGAATGCCTCGACCTGCTCAAGCACGATGTCGCTGATCCGGTGGGGGACCGGGTGTGCGAGACGCTGCGAGTGGCCCGTGAGGTCGGTGGCAGCGACCTCGGTGCGGTACTGCGGACCCTGTCGGAGTTGCTGAGGGTCGATGCCCGGACGCGCGCCGAACTCGAGACCAGGCAGGGCTGGACGGTCAACGCTGCCCGGCTCGCGGTGGCCGCGCCGTGGCTGGTGCTGCTGATGCTCGGGACCCAGCCGAGCACCCTGCAGGCGTTCAACACCTCCGGCGGCGTGATTCTGCTGGCCGGCGGTGCAGTTGTCTGCCTGCTCGCCTATCGGATCATGCTGCGGGTCGGCAGGTTGCCTGAAGAGGCACGGGTGCTGCGGTGAGTTTCGGTTGGCTTGGCGCCGGTATCGGACTGGTCGGCGCGCTGGGGGTGCTACTGGCCCTGCGCGGCGCACCACCGCTGCGGCCGCTGCGGTTGACCGATCGCATTGCGCCATACCTTGCCGATGCCCCGGCGCCGTCAAGGTTGCTGGCACCCCCGGGTCGGGCCGCCGAGCCGTTCATCGTCGTCCGCAGGCTGCTCGGCCCGCTGATCGGCGAGTTGGTGCACCAGCTGGACCGGGTCGTTGGCGGGTCCGAGTCGGTGCGTCGCAGGCTGGGTGGCCTGGGTACAGCGACCGGTGTGGAGGAGTTTCGGGTCGAGCAGGTGGTGTGGGGG
>JBBQFE010000268.1:0-4976 GCA_038321605.1 Mycobacteriales bacterium
CCCGAGCGAATGGCCCACCACGAAGACCTGCTCGTAGCCGGTCTGGGAGCACACCCGCTCGACGTGGCGGGACAGGTGCTCGGCCGCGGAGCGGACGTCGGAGGTCAGGGGCGAGTAGTTCACCGTCGTGATCCGGCCGTAGCCCCGACGTCGCAGTGTCCGGCGAAGGACTGCAAAGGCAGACCGGTTGTCCCCGATGCCGTGCACCAGGACGATGGGCGTCCCCGAGGCGGCGATGTCAGCCATGATGAGCCCACGGGTGAGCGGGGTCAGGGTGTCGATCCGGTGCCGCGGATCGTGGATCTCATGTCGCTCGGCGATGACACCGGCCGGGTACAGCGCGACGTGGGCGGCCAGCGACAGCACCTCTTTGGCTGCGCCGGCGACATGATTGAGGACGGTGCCGGGAGCGCTGCCCACCAGCTTCTTGACCGTCACCGCCCGCCCCCTTCGTCCATCGTCCTGAGCTGCCTGATTGCTCGCCGCCGGTCTTCATTCGGTGCAGCCGTGGTGGCCTGCGTTGAATCGGGTTCAGTGTGCCCTGCGTTACACAGTCGCATACCGGAGGTTGGCGAACGTCACGTTCGTAATCCCTACGACCCGCCCGCGTTACGGACTAGCCTATTTTTCGGTGCCGGTGTGCGATTTCGGAGACCCTCCGGGAGTGGCGGCCGGCGAAATTCTGTCGACAGAACGGAATGACTCGTGGATCTGTTCGAGTACCAAGCGAAGCAACTCTTCGCCGCTCACGGGGTCCCGGTCGGGCTGGGCGAGATAGCCGACACCCCGGAAGAGGCGCAGGCAGTCGCCGAACGAATCGGTGGCGTCACCGTCGTCAAGGCCCAGGTGAAGGCCGGCGGCCGTGGCAAGGCCGGCGGCGTGAAGGTTGCCAAGACACCTGCCGAGGCCGCCGAGTACGCCCGGGCGATCCTCGGTATGGAGATCAAGGGGCTGACCGTCCACCGAGTTCTGGTGGACCCGGGCGCCCAGATCGAGGAGGAGTACTACTTCTCCTTCCTGCTCGACCGATCCAACCGCACCTTCCTGGCGATGGCGTCGGCCGAGGGCGGCATGGAGATCGAGGAGCTCGCGGTAGAGCGGCCCGAGGCGCTGGCCCGGATCCCGATCGACGCCAATGTAGGGGTCGACAAGGCCAAGGCGACCGAAATCCTCACACAGGCGAACTTTCCCGCCGAGGTCATCGACTCCACGTCCGACACCGTCGTCCAGCTCTGGGAGACGTTCGTACAGCAGGACGCCACGTTGGTCGAGATCAACCCGTTGGCCCGGGTCGCCAGCGGCGAGGTGCTAGCGCTGGACGGCAAGGTGTCCCTCGACGAGAACGCCAACTTCCGGCAGGCGGGCAACGCCGACCTCGAGGACACCGCAGCGGCTGACCCGCTGGAGGCCAAGGCCAAGGCGAAGCACCTCAACTACGTGAAGCTCGACGGCGAGGTCGGCATCATCGGTAACGGCGCCGGGTTGGTGATGTCCACGCTGGACGTCGTCGCCTACGCCGGTGAGGACCACGGCGGTGTAAAGCCCGCCAACTTCCTGGACATCGGAGGCGGCGCTTCGGCCGAGGTGATGGCAAACGGGCTCGACATCATTCTGGGTGACCCGTCGGTCAAGTCGGTCTTCGTCAACGTCTTCGGCGGCATCACGTCCTGCGACGCGGTCGCCAACGGCATCGTGACCGCGCTGAACATGCTCGGTGACGCGGCCAGCAAGCCCCTCGTCGTCCGGTTGGACGGCAACAATGTCGAAGAGGGTCGCCGGATCCTGATCGAGGCCGCGCACCCGCTGGTCACGCTCGCCGACACCATGGACGACGGCGCCGCAAAGGCAGCCGAACTAGCGAACACGGGAGCCTGAGCAGATGGCGATCTTCCTGACTGCAGATTCCAAGGTCATCGTCCAGGGCATGACCGGCTCCGAGGGTATGAAGCACACCCGGCGGATGCTGGCCTCGGGCACCAACATCGTCGGCGGCGTGAACCCGCGCAAGGCCGGCGAGACCGTGGACGTCGACGGCACCGACATCCCGGTGTTCGGCACCGTGGCCGAGGCGATGGACAAGACCGGCGCGGACGTGTCCGTGCTGTTCGTACCCCCGCCGTTCACCAAGGCCGCGATGATCGAGGCGATCGACGCCGAGATCGGACTGGCGGTGGTGATCACCGAGGGCGTGCCCGTCCACGACTCCACGGCGGCCTGGGCCTACAACGTCGCCAAGGGTGAGAAGACCCGGATCATCGGGCCGAACTGCCCCGGACTGATCAGCCCCGGCAAGTCCAACGCCGGCATCATCCCCGCCAACATCACCGGGCCGGGCAGGATCGGGCTGGTGTCCAAGTCGGGCACCCTGACCTATCAGATGATGTTCGAACTGCGTGACATCGGCTTCTCGACGGCCATCGGAATCGGTGGTGACCCGGTGATCGGCACCACCCACATCGACGCCCTCGCCGCTTTCGAGGCCGACCCGGAGACCGCAGCGATCGTGATGATCGGCGAGATCGGTGGCGATGCCGAGGAGCGGGCCGCGGCATTCATCGCCGAGCACGTGACCAAGCCGGTCGTGGGCTACGTGGCCGGGTTCACCGCGCCGGAGGGCAAGACGATGGGTCACGCCGGCGCCATCGTCTCGGGCTCGTCGGGAACGGCTCAGGCCAAGAAGGAAGCTCTCGAGGCGGCGGGCGTCAAGGTCGGCAAGACCCCGAGCGAGACAGCCCGCCTGATGCGCGAGCTCCTCAACTCTTAACCGGTTCGCCATTGTGCGGCCCGAAATAACGGTTACGACCGGCGTGTCGTGTTATTTGGGGCCGCACAATGCATCTTGGGGGATGGGGCGGGTGGCGGTCAGGGTGCTGCCGGCACTCGCGGCCACCACCAGCACCAGTGCGATGGTGGTGCGCAGGTACAGCGGCTGGCTCAGGATCAGCACGCCCGCCAGTGCAGCCACCGCCGGCTCCAGGCTCATCAGCAACCCGAAGGTGGACGCCGCCAGGCGCCGGAGCGCGGTCAGTTCCAGCGAGTAGGGAATCACCGAGGACAGCAGCGCCACAGCCAGACCCCCGAGCAGGACGTGCGGATTCAGCAGCGCGGACCCCGCCTGGCTCACACCGGCCGGAATGAGCAGCACCGCACCGATGACCATGGCGGTGGCGAGGCCGTCCAGCCCGGGAAATACGGTGCCCACCCGTTTGGACATCACAATGTAGCCAGCCCAGAACGCGCCCGCCAGCAGCGCGAACAGCAGCCCGGTGGTACTCAGCGGGCCGGCACCGTGGCCGGCCCCCGCACCCCGGGAGGCCGCGGCCACGGTGTGCGATCCCGCCAGCCCGAGTAGGGCCACCCCGGCACCGGCCAGCGTCACCCACAGCAGATCCACCAACCGACGCGATCCGATGACGGCCACCGCCAGCGGCCCGAGGAATTCCACGGTCACTGCGGCGCCGAGTGGCAGCCGGTCCAGCGCCTCGTAGAAGCTCCAGTTCATGCCGGCCAACATGACGCCGAATCCGATCGCCGCCCGCCAGTTCGACCTGCTGTGCCCACCCAGCTTCGGGCGGACCAGCAGCAGCAGCACCAGCGCGCCGAACGTGAGCCGCAGGAACACCACGCCCGCCGGCCCCGCCTGGTCGAAGAGCTTGTTCGCGAACGCCGACCCGAACTGGACGGACGTCACCCCGCCGAGCACCAGCACCTGGGGGGGCACCGGGACGCGGCTGGCCGAACCGGGCGATCTCACCCGCACATGATGTCATCGCGGGGCCCGCCGGCCGCCCGCCGGACCGGCACCGAGCTCAAGATCAACATTCCCCTGACCGGGCGTATCAGCGTTCTGCTCGATTCCTCTATCCCTAGGTAACCGCCCGGTATACCTTTGCGTTCGCTGTACTTGATGTGTGAGATATGCCTGGCCCAGTCACTTCGTGAAGGGAACCACATGACCGAGACTCCCGGTCCGTCGCTCGGCGGGCCCGCCGATCCCAATGCCGGGCAGTACCCGCCGGCGGAACCAGCTCAGCAGTACCCGCCGGCGCAGCAGTACCCGCCGCCCGCCGAGCAGTACCCGCCGGCCCAGGCCTACCCGCCGCCCGCCGAGCAGTACCCGCCGGCCCAGGGCTACCCGCCGCCCGCCGAGCAGTACCCGCCGGCCCAGGCCTACCCGCCGCCCGCGCAGGGCTACCAGCCAACCGGACATGCGGCACCTGCCGGCTTCGGCGCCCCTGGCGGCGTGAACCTGCAGAACTTCGATCCCAAGACGGTGAACCCGCTCGACTGGGGCATCGTCGCCGCCGGCGTGCTCGCCATGCTGTTCTCGTTCTTCGGTTACTACAAGTACAGCGTGAAGTTGAATTTCCTGGGAGTCAGCCAGTCCAGCAGCGCGACCTTCAGCGCCTGGCACGGATTCTTCGGCTGGTTCGCTGCGTTGGTGGCCTTCGCCGCGGCGGCGTTGCTCGCGGCCAGTCTGGTGGCAAAGCTGACGCTGCCGGTACCGATCCGCCTGGTGGTGCTCGGTGGCTTCGCGCTTGCCCTGCTCTGCGCCCTGCTGGCGTTCGTCATCGTTCCCGGCAACACCGGCGGCGCTGACGGTTTCGGCGTCAAGGTGAGTAAGGGACACGGGTTCAGCTACTGGCTGAGCCTGCTGGTGCTGCTGGCTGGCACCGGTCTGTCGTTCGTCCGGTTCCAGCAGACCGGCGGCAAGCTGCCCAGCAGCAACTGAAGCAGACCCTCGACCAGAGCGGTCCGCGGCGCACCTCGCCGCGGACCGCTTTAGTCTGGTCGGTGTGAGCATGCAGCCGATGGGCAGCCAGACCGACCGTGCGGTACCCGACTGGGACCGCGGCGCGCGAGCCCGCGACCAGCTCGAGAAGCTCGCCGGTGCAGCCTTGGTCAAGGCAAGGCCCTGGGACGTGATCGGTGCCGCGCTCGGTGTGCCGATGCTGCTGTGGGGCCTGCTCGGCTGG
>JBBQFE010000269.1:0-4968 GCA_038321605.1 Mycobacteriales bacterium
TAGTGAGCAATCTCGTAATCGCGTTCATCGGTAACGCTCTGGGTGCATCGCTGTTCGTGTCTGGGGCATATTGGTACCTGTACCTGCAGCACGCACCAGCAGCACCCCGGGCCGAACAGCGCGCCCACCAGAACGGCCGCAGCGCAAACGTAGGAGCCGATAGTGCCTGACCGCACCGCCCCCCACCAGGATGTCGACGACAGCAAGCTGGAGGTCAGCCCACCCAAGCAGTGGGCGGCCGGCATCCCGGGCGTCTACCACTCGCTGCAGCACGGGCTGGTCGAGGCGGGGCCGCTGCGCACCGCGCGCACGCTGGCGAAGTTGAACCAGAAGGACGGCTTCGACTGCATGTCCTGCGCATGGCCGGACCCGCCCAAGCGCAAGGTTGCCGAGTTCTGCGAGAACGGCGCGAAGGCGGTGGCCTGGGAGGCCGACCGCAAGCGGGTCGAGTCGAGCTTCTGGGCCGAGAACTCGGTCACCGAACTGGCGGAGCGGACCGAGTACTGGCTCGGCCAGCAGGGGCGGCTGACCGAACCCGTCTACAAGGCTGCGGACAGCGATCACTACCGGCCCATCTCGTGGAGTGAGGCCTTCGACATCGTCGCGCGCGAGCTGCAGGCGCTGGATGACCCCGACGAGGCGATCTTCTACACCTCCGGACGGACCAGCAACGAGGCGGCGTTCGCGTACCAGCTGTTCGTTCGTTCGTTCGGCACCAACAACATGCCGGACTGCTCCAACATGTGCCACGAGTCCACCAGCGTGGCGCTGGCGGAGACGATCGGTGTCGGCAAGGCGAGCGTCAGCTACACCGACTTCGAGAAGTCCGAGCTGATCATCATCATGGGCCAGAACCCGGGCACCAATCACCCGCGGATGCTGACCGCCCTCGAGGAGGCCAAACGCAACGGCGCCACCATCGTCGCGGTGAACCCGCTGCCCGAGGCCGGCCTGATGCGGTTCAAGAACCCTCAGGAGGTGCGCGGCCTCGCCGGTCGCGGGACGCAGCTGGCTGACCAGTTCCTGCACGTCCGCCTGGGCGGCGACATGGCCCTGCTGCAGGCCCTCACCCAGCGGGTGATCGCTGCCGAGAACGCCAACCCGGGCACCGTCCTGGATCAGCACTTCATCGACACCAAGACCAACGGCTACGCCGAACTCGCCGCGCACGTCGCCCAGCTAGATGCCGCCGAGGTCAGCGAGGCGACCGGACTGACTGCGGCTGAGATCGACGAGCTGGCCGCCCGGTTCATCGCCTCGGACCGCACCATCATCTGCTGGGCGATGGGACTGACCCAGCACAAGGCAGCGGTGGCCACGATCCGCGAAGTGGTGAACCTGCAGGCGTTGAAGGGCAACTTCGGACGGCCGGGCGCCGGCGTCGCGCCGATCCGGGGCCATTCGAACGTGCAGGGTGACCGCACGATGGGGATCTGGGAGCGCCCCCGTCCCGATTTTCTGGACGCGCTGGAACGGGAGTTCGGCTTCGACATGCCGCGCGAGAACGGCCACGACGTCGTCAACTCGATCCGCGCGATGCGCGACGGCAAGGCCAAGGTCTTCTTCGCCCTCGGTGGAAACTTCGCCGCGGCCGCCTCGGACAGCGAAGTCACCGACGCCGCCCTGCGCCGGACCAGGCTCACCGTGCAGGTCTCGACCAAGCTCAACCACTCGCACGCCGTCTGCGGCGAGCAGGCACTGATCCTGCCGACACTGGGCCGCACCGAGGTGGACGCCCAGGCCTCGGGGGCACAGTTCGTCAGCGTGGAGGACACGGTCTGCGCGGTGCACGCCTCGCACGGCCCGCTGGCACCCGCCGCTGACTCGTTGCTGAGCGAGGTGGCCATCGTGTGCACGCTGGCCGAGCGCACCCTCGGCACGTCCAAGCCGGTGGCCTGGCAGGCGATGATGGACGACTACGACGTGATCCGCGACCACATCTCGCGGGTGGTGCCGGGCTGCGACGACTACAACGTGCGGATCCGCGAGAAGGGCGGCTTCATCCTGCCGCACGGCCCGCGCGATTCCCGGACGTTCCCGACGAAGTCCGGGCTGTGCGAGCTGACGGTCAACGAGCTCGAATGGCCGAAGGTACCGCCGGGTCGGCTGCTGCTGCAGACCGTTCGGTCACACGACCAGTACAACACCACCATCTACGGCCTGGACGACCGCTACCGCGGCATCCACCGGGGCCGACGGGTGGTGTTCGTCAACGCCGAGGATCTGGCAGAGCTGGGCTTCGCCGACGGCGACATGGTCGATCTGCACTCGGAATGGATCGATGGTGTCGACCGCCGGGCGGACGGATTCCGGCTGGTGTCGTTCCCGATCGCCCGCGGGTGCGCAGCGGCCTACTTCCCCGAGACGAACCCGTTGGTGCCGCTGGACAGCCAGGCCGACCGGAGCGGGACGCCGACGTCCAAGGCGATCGTGCTCCGCATGGAGCGCGCGGTGACAGCGCCTCAGGCGGTCCCTGCGGCGGGCTGAACCCGACCCTCGAACCGGGTGGACAGCACCACCGTGGAGCGGGTCCGCGACACCCCGGAGATCTTGGAGAGATCCCGGATCGCCCGTTCCAGTCCGCCGATGTCGGGCACCCGTACCTTGACCACGAAGGACTCCTCGCCGGCTACGAACCAGCAGTCCTCGATCGCGGGTAGTGCGGCGATGTCGACGGCCACGTCGTCCTCGTCGGCGGTGTCGGAGAGGAACACCCCGACCAGCGCGCTCATCGAATAGCCGAGCGCCTCGGGCGCCACGGCGGCGTGGTAGCCGGTGATGACCCCGGATGATTCCAGCTTGCCCACACGCTCGTGCACCGCAGGCGCTGAGAGTCCCACCTCGCGGGCCAGCTCTGCGAAGGTGGCTCGAGCGTTGGCACGCAGCGCGTCAAGGATCGAACGATCGACTGAATCCATGGGTGCGAGTCTGTCAGGCCATGCGCCGGGATGGGCGGCATCCGGCTGCGCGCCGCGATGGGCGACATCCGGCCGCGATGCCGACGGTCGCTTTGCTCACCGTTGACCTGCGCCCAGTTCACCCGTCCAGCGGGTGATCAGGTTGTGCGGCACACCGAGCACGTCCAGGATCTTCGCGGCCACGAAGTCCACCAGCTGTTGAACCGAACCAGCCCCGGCGTAGAAGGCCGGGCTGGCCGGCAGCACCACTGCTCCTGCGTCGTGCAATTCCAGCAGGTGCACCAGAGTGCTGCGCGCATAAGGGGTTTCTCGCGGCACCACCACCAGCCGGCGGCGCTCCTTGAGGTTCACGTCCGCGGCCCGCTGCAGCAGATCCTTGCTCAGGCCGAGGGCGATTCCCGCCACAGCCGCCGTGGAGGCCGGCACCACCACCATTCCCCGCGTCGGGTACGAACCGCTCGCAGGTCCCGCCGCCAGATCGGTGGCACTCCAGTAGTGGACATCCTGCTGCGGGCCGGACGCCGGGTCCGCCGCCGGCCGGTCCAGCCAACGCTGCAGATCCTCGACCCAGTGGTTGTCGCGAAACGCGATGGCCGTCTCGTCGAGGATCGTCAGGCGGGCCGCCCGCGACACGATCAGGTCCACCGGATCACCCGCGTCCAGCAGGGCGTTGATCACCGCCCGCGCGTACGGCGTACCCGAGGCACCGGACACCCCGACGACCCACGGTCGGCGGTCGGTCATGCCCGCAGTCCGTTGACGATGAGGTCGGCGAGGGCGAAGGCGAAGAGCTGGATTCCGACGAAGCCGTTGGCGGTGAAGAAGGCCCGGTTGACCCTCGACAGGTCGTCGGCCCGGACGATCACATGTTCGTAGACCAGCACCGCCGCGGTGACTGCGAGCCCGATCCACCACAGCAGGCCGAGTCCGGCAGTCACTCCGAACCAGGTGTAGCAGGCGACGGTCACCACATGGGTGACCGAGGACCACCGCAGCGCTGCCGGGACGCCGAACTTGGCCGGGAACGAGCGCGAGTCGATCTGCCGGTCGATCTCGGCGTCCTGGCAGGAGTAGATCAGGTCGAAACCACCGATCCAGGTACCCACCGCCAGCCCGAGCGCGGTGGCCGGCCAGGCGAAGCCACCGGTGACGCCCATCCAGGCCCCGATCGGCGCCACCGCCTGCGCGAGAGCCAACAACACCTGGGGAAAGTCGGTGAAGCGCTTGCCGTAGGAATACAGCACCAGCAGCCCTACCGCGATGGGCGACAGCAGCAGCGGCAGCCAGCCGAGCGCGGCCGCGGAGGCGAGGAAGACCACCAGTGCTACCGCGAAACCTCGCCAGGCGGTGCTGACGGCCAGCACACCGGTGACCAACTCCCGCTGGGCCGTGCGCGGATTGAGGGCGTCGAAGCGGCGGTCCAGAATGCGGTTCGCGGCCATCGCCACGGTGCGCGCCGACACCATCGCCACGACGATGAGACCCAGCTGAACCCAGTGCACACTCCTGCTGTCCAGCCACATGGCGGTGAAGGCCGCGATGAGCGCGAACGGCAGCGCGAACACCGAGTGCTCGATCATCACCAGCCGCAGGAAGGCGCGCACCTTGTTGGGCTGCGGCTGATCGATCACTGGGGAGACGGACACGCCTCTCAGTTTGCCATCGCAGGTGTGGCGAGGAACGCGCGCAGCACTCGGACGAAGCGACGCGGGTCATCGAGATGCGGAAAGTGACCCGCCCGCTCGAACAGCTCGAGCGTGCTGTGCGGCAACGCAGCATGGGCCGCGATCCCGTGCCGGAACGGGATGATCGGGTCGCGAGCTCCCCAGACGATGAGCACGGGTAGCTCGTCCACCAGTTCGAACCGGTTGCCGGCGTAGACGGTCTGGCCGCCGACGTCGAGCACCGACCGGGCGGTGGCCAGGAAGGCACGGCGACTTTCGGGTTGGTTCAACGCGGCCATCTCGCGCCACGACTCGGCGAGGTCACGGGGGGCGTTGACGCCCACGGCGCGACCCAGCCTGCCAAGCTGGCGGACCCGATCGCGGAC
>JBBQFE010000270.1:0-4948 GCA_038321605.1 Mycobacteriales bacterium
CCAGGCGGTCGGAGCGACCAGGCGCTGCTGATCGATCAGCTCGTCCAGATCGTCGGTGGCGGCGCCCGAAGTGGCCAGCACCTGGAGCCCGGCCGATCGGCAGGCCGCGATCACGTCCAGGACCGAATCCGCAAGCACCAGATCCACGTGAAAGATACTGCCCGCGCTGGCCCGCACCGCCTTGCCGTTGTATGGATCGACCGCGTCGCCGGTCAGGATCACGGCGCTGGCGCCCGCAGCATCCGCGGTTCGCAGGATCGCGCCGACGTTACCCGGCTCGTTGGGCTCGACGAGCACCACCACCAACTGCGGACCACCCAGCAATGCGGTAGCGAGGGAGACGTCCACCTTTTCGCAGACGGCTATCAGGCCCTGCGGGGTGATCGTCTCGCTGAGGTCGGCGGCGGCCTTGTCGCTGATCTCGGCCAGCGGCAGATCCGCGTCGCGGGCGGCCGCGGCAAGCTCAGGCGCACGATGCAACCCATCTGCGGTGAAAAACAGGTCGTGGACCAGTTCCGGCCGCTTCAAAGCCTCCGAGACCGCCTGGGCGCCCTCGGCAAGAAAACGCCCGGCGTCGCGACGACCGCGCCGACTCTTGAGTCGGCGGGCCGCGGCGAGCCGGGCGTTCGAGTCGGACAACACCGACCGGATGACTATGCGGCGTCAGACGTGGCGGCGGCAGGTGCGCCGCCGATGCCCTCGGCTTCGACAGCCTTCTTCGCCACGGCGACCAGCGCGGCGAAAGCCGGCGCGTCGGTGACGGCCAGGTCGGCCAGAACCTTGCGATCCGCCTGGACACCGGCAAGCCGGAGGCCCTGGATGAACCGGTTGTAGGTCATGTCGTTGGCCCGCGCGGCGGCGTTGATGCGGGTGATCCACAGCTGACGGAAGTCGCCCTTGCGCGCCTTGCGGTCGCGGTACTGATAGGTCGCGGAGTGGAGCAGCTGCTCCTTGGCCTTGCGGTACAGCCGGGAGCGCTGGCCTCGATAACCCGAAGCTGCTTCGAGAGTTGTCCGGCGCTTCTTCTGGGCGTTTACCGCCCTCTTGACGCGTGCCACGTTGTAGTCCTTGTTCTGTAGGGCTGCGCGGTCGGATCCTGATCAGGTCCGAAGCTCAGCGGTTTGTCGAGGTTTTAGGTCAGCGCCCGAGGAGTCGCTTGACCCGCGGGGTGTCGTTGGCCGAGACCTCACGGGTACCGCTGAGGCTGCGGGTCAGCTTCGAGGACTTGCGCTCCAGCAGGTGCCGCTTGCCCGCCTTCTCGGTCAGGAGCTTGCCGGAACCGGTGATCTTGACGCGCTTCTTCATCCCGGAGTGGGTCTTCATCTTGGGCATGCGATCTTCCTTAGCTAGTTGCGGTGGTGCGGTGAGCCAGACCGCTGCGGAGCAGCGACCTCAGACCGGCTGCTCGTTCTCCAGCGGCGCGACGGGCGCCGAAGGTGCAGCCGGGGCAGTCGTTTCGGCCGGTCGCGCCGGCTTGACGGCCTTGTGCGCCTTGTGTGGCGCGACCACCATGACCATGTTGCGACCGTCCTGCTTGGGTGAGAATTCGACAAAACCAAGTTCGGTGATGTCCTCGGCCAGCCGCTGCAGGAGCCGGAAACCGAGTTCTGGTCGGGACTGCTCACGACCGCGGAACATGATCGTGATCTTGACCTTGTCGCCCTGCTTGAGGAACCGCTCGACGTGACCCTTCTTGGTCTCGTAGTCGTGCGGGTCGATCTTGGGGCGGAGCTTCATTTCCTTGACCACGGTCAGGGCCTGGTTCCGACGCGCCTCGCGAGCCTTCTGCGCGCTCTCGTACTTGAACTTGCCGTAGTCCATGAGCTTGCACACGGGCGGACGGGCCCTTGGTGCCACTTCGACCAGGTCGAGATCAGCCTCGGCAGCCAACTCGAGAGCTTTGCCGATCGGCACGATGCCAACCTGCTCGCCCTCAGGGCCGACCAGGCGGACCTCGGGAACGCGGATCCGGTCGTTGATGCGGGGTTCAGAGCTGATGGGGCCTCCTTGGTTGTTCTTCTTATGGTGCGGGCCCGGCGGAAGCGGCGTGCCGTTCTTCGAAGAAACGGCCGTAGCAACACACAAGCCCCGCTGCGACCTGTCGCAAGCGGGGCTCAGAGAACGCGATCCTTGCGGGAGGCACCGCGTCTGCGAACGACGCAACACACTCACGCTGCACGGCCGACTCAGACCGTGCGGGACCGTACCCGGCCGCCTGGGGCTGCTCGGGTGGGAAACTCTGGGCTTCCGCTTGCACGCCCCTCCGGTTGAGAGGGGGTGGGTCGCACGTGCAAGGGTAGCAGCGTGACTACCGACGCCCCAAATGACGCCGATCCGAACCGTGCCGATCCACGCGTCGACGCCCCGAGCGGCGCCGATCCGAACTCGACGGACCCGGAGGTGCGCGAGCTCGCCCGCATCCCCGCCGTTGAGGTGATCACCCGCGCATCGGTCATGCTCATGAGTGCCGCCGCTGAGAAGCTCGGGCTGGCCGAGGACGGCGAGAAGTTCCTGGACCTGGACGAGGCGCGTCGGTTGATCGACGCCTATGCCGGCCTGCTCGGCGCGGCGCAGGCAGATCTGGGAGTCCACCGGCAACCGCTCCGTGATGGGCTGAAGGCGCTGCAGGCGGCGTTCGCCGAGGCCTCCATCTACCCCGATGCCCCCGGCCAGGCGCCGGGTGAGAAGTCCGGTTTCTGACCACGACCTCGGGACGTCGGCGCTGGGGCCACGAACCCCTCCCCGGACGACTCGCTAGACAGGGCCGTCCTGAGCCACCGAGGCGTGCAGTGCCCGCAACCGCTGCATGACCTCGACGCTGCGCTCGCCGTCACCCCGCTGGACCGCGTACAGCGATACCAACTCGTCGCCGGGCAGCACCAGCCGGGCGAACCGAACCTTGGGCGGGAACTCGACCGCGGTCACCAGATCCCAGTCCACGTGCTTGTAGCCACCGAGAAAACCACGGCTGTCGACGCCATCGACGTCTGCCGACAACCGGGGGCGGCGGAAGGACAGGATTCCGATGCCGATCAGCACACCGATCCCCCCGACCCCGAATTGGTCGGCAGCGGTGAACGTCACGCCGTCGGACGTCCCGGGCAGGATCGCGGCGATCGCGACCAGGACGAGCACCACGACGGCGGCCACCACGGTCGCGATCTTGGCCGATCGAACCGGCCGGGCCGTGACCGCCGCGTCCACGCCGCCCACGGTGCTCACAGCCGACACGCGTGGATGTCGGTGACCAGGATGGCCCGGGCACCGATGTTCCAGAGCTCGTCCATGATCCGGTTCGTGTCCTTACGGGGCACCATCGATCGCACCGCGGACCAACCAGCGGTACGGAGCGGCGAGACGGTCGGTGATTCGAAACCGGGGGTCACCGCCACCGCGCTTTCCAGCAGGTCATCGGAGACGTCGTAGTCCATCAGCACGTACTGGCGGGCGATGAGCACGCCCTGCAGCCGCCGGATGAGCTGATCGACGTGGGGATTCGGTTCGGCCCCGGTGCGACGGATCAGCGCGGCCTCCGAGCGGAGCAACGGATCACCGAAGACCTCCAGACCGGCGTTGCGCAGTGTGGTGCCGGTCTCCACGACGTCGGCGATGGCGTCCGCCACACCCAGTCGAACTGCCGTCTCGACGGCGCCATCGAGTTTGATGACCTGCGCCGTCACACCCTGTGCGAGCAGGTAGCGCTCCAGCAGGCCGGGGTAGGCGGAGGCGATTCGTTTGCCCCGAAGATCCTGCAGGGTCGTGGCCGAGCCGGCCAGCGCGGCGAACCGGAAGGTCGATCCGCCGAAGCCGAGCTTCATGACCACCTCGGCCTCGGCGCCGGAGTCGAGCAGTAGGTCCTCGCCGGTGATCCCCACCTCGAGCCTGCCGGAGCCGACATAGATGGCGATGTCGCGTGGCCGGAGGAAGAAGAATTCGACGCCGTTGTCAGGATCGGCAAGAACGAGTTCCTTGCTGTCGCTGCGTTGCCGGTAGCCCGATTCGCGAAGCATCTCACTGGCCGGTTCTGACAGCGATCCCTTGTTGGGCACCGCGATCCGCAGCAGTTCGGTGGTGGTCACATCAGCTCACAGGTACTTGTAGACGTCGGAGAGGGTGAGTCCTTTGCCGAGCATCAGCACCTGGATCCGGTAGAGCAGCTGACTGATCTCCTCAGCGGTCCGGTCGGCGGACTCGTGCTCGGCCGCCATCGACACCTCGGCGGCCTCCTCGACCACTTTCTTCCCCGGCGCGTGGATGCCGTGATCGTGCGCGGTCACGGTGGCCGAGCCGGCCGGGCGTTCGGACTGGCGCTGCAGAAGTTCGGAGAAGAGATCGTCGAAGGTTTTCATCGTGGGTGAGCCTACCGGCGACCACCTGTGCCTTACTCGCCTGATCCTGGCTGGCCGGTCACAGGCTTGTCGGACACGTACAGGTCGATGGTTCCGGTGACGACAACGGTCCCGTCGCTGCGGCGCGCTGTCACCCGGACCGGCACCTCGGACTGCTGCCACACCCCGTGCTCGGTCTCGGCGGTGCACACGATGTCCGAGGTGGCCTTGGCCGTGTAGTCCAGCCGCATTCCCCGCGGTATCCAGCGTCGGTCAGCAGGAATGCTGACCTCGGCCACGGCGCCCATCGCCGCTTCGAGCCCGTTGGCGATGGCGATGACATGCACTGTTTTCAGGTGGTTGTGCACCCTGCGTCGTTTGCGGAGGTGTACCTCGGCATAGCCGGGTCGGAGCTCGGCGAAGTAAGGACGAATCGTTGCGAAATAGGGCGCCTTTCTCGCAAAGGCCATCGAGAAGAGCCGCTTGCCCCCGGGCTTGGTCGACAGCGCGCGATAGCTCACCAGCACTCTGGGTGGACCGGGGGTTGCAGGTGACGGCATCTACGACACCCGCTCGGTGTCGATGATCGCCGCGACCGGTCCGCCCCCGTCGGGGCCCTG
>JBBQFE010000271.1:0-4947 GCA_038321605.1 Mycobacteriales bacterium
TCAGCGATCGGGCGACCAGTCTCGAGCACGAACTGCACCGCCTCAGCCTTGAACTGAGGCGAGAACTTCCGCTTGCTTCGGGGCACGGCCCCATCCTCTCGTCAGGAGAGCACGTGTCCAAGAACCTTGATACACCCCACACAATCTCAGATCGGTGCATTCAGGCTTAGCGAGTCGACGTCTCGAGGTTCGGGTCCGGGACATCGTCCGTCGCGCTCGGCTCCGCCTGATGCGGGGTTTCCGGGCCCTCGACCGACACGTGCGGCAGCACGTTGTGCAGCCATCCCGGCAACCACCAGTTGGCCTTGCCCAGCAAGGTCATCAGTGATGGTACGAACACCAACCTGATCAGGAAGGCGTCGACCAGCACCGCGGACGTCAGCGCGACACCGAACAGTTTGATGATGTCGGTGGGCGTCGGGATGAAGGCTGCAAACACGCTGCTCATGATGAGCGCCGCCATCAGGACGACACGGCCGGATCCGCCCAGCCCGCGCCGCACTGCGAGGCCGTTGTCCTTGGTGACGGCCCATTCCTCCTGCATGCGACTGACCAGGAATACCTGGTAGTCCATCGAGAGTCCGAACAAGATCGAGAACACCATCACGGGCAGGTACGGGAAGATCGGACCGGTGCCGCTGACGCCGAGTAGCCCGTCGAGCCAACCCCACTGGAAGACGGCAACGGTGATGCCCATCGACGCTGCAAAACTCAGCAGGCTCGTCACAACCGCGGTCAACGAGACCAGAGCAGCGCGGAAGAGCATCAGCAGAGCCAGGAAACCCAAACCGACCACGAGGGCCAAGAACAGTGGCAGCGCGTTGGTCAGGACGGTCGAGAAGTCCGCGACGATCGCGGTTTGCCCCCCGACGTAGGCCTTGGCACCAGTCGATGCATCAACCGCCGGCAAGGTATCGGTCCGCAGCGTATTGAGCAGGTCCGTGGTCCTGGCATCCTGCGGTCCGGTGGTCGGCACGACCTGGATCGCCGTGATGGTCTGGTCGGCAAGACCAGCAGCGACCAATGGCACCATCGCGGAGTTGGGCAGCGTTCGAAGAACACCCGGGGTGTTTTCGAGCGCCTTGACTGTGGCCGCGAGACCTGCGGTATCACCTTTGGCCGGCAGTTGCACGGCGACAACGAAGGGGCCGTTGCTGCCTTCTCCGAAGCCCTTGGCTGTCAGGTCGTAGGCCGTGCGAGCGAGGCTGCCCACCGGCTGACCGGAATCGTCCGGGAATCCCAGTCGCAACGAGAACACCGGAATGGTCAGTACCACTACGATGCCCAACGACAGCACCAGAGGCACGATGGGACGGCGTTGCAGGAGTCGGCCGTAAGCAGCCCAACGGTTGCTGTCCGGGTGCCAGTCGCCCTGGTGGCGGGAGTGGCGGGTCAGGCGGTAGAGCGGCTTGATGTGCAGCATGCGTGATAACGGCGCAACAGCCCGATCACCGAGCAGCGACAACAGCGCGGGCAGCAACCAGACCGCTGACAACATGACCAGCAACACAGTGCCCGCAGCGGCCAAGGACAGACCATTGAAGAAGCTGATGCGCATCACGAACAGCCCGAGCAGGGCAATGATGACGGTGGCGGCCGCGAAGACAACGGCGCGCCCGGAGGTGCCGACCGACTCGTACGCCGCGTCCTTCCCGCTCTTCCCCGACATCACTGCCTGACGGAACCGGTTGATCACGAACAGCGAATAGTCGATGCCGACTCCGAGGCCGATCATCACCGCCAAGGTGGGGGCGAAGGTCGCGACATCCATGAAGTTGGCGACGAACAGTAGCAGCGAGGCTCCCAGCGTGACGCCGAAGATCGCCGTGATCAGTGGGAGCAGGGCCGCCAGGATCGAGCCGAATGCGATCAGCAGAATGACCAGCGCCACCAGCACACCGATACCTTCGCTGCTCGGCGCAGATGCACCTGCATTTTCCAGCACCGAACCATTAGCACCGAGCGTGAGGCCCGGCGTGGCCCCGGCTGTCTTGGCGAGACTGAGGATCTCTTTCGCGGTGGCGTCCGGGACGTCCGTGCCGTTGCTGTCACCTGCGAAGGTCACGGTCGACTCAGCGACGGTGCCATCGGCGCTGACCGGAGACTCGGCCTTCACCGAGGCGACGATTCCTGCCTTGAGCGCAGCTTCCTGCGCTGCGGGCAGATTCGTCGGGATGACCGGAGCAGCGGCCTTGGGGCAGTCGCTGCCCAGTCCCTGACCGGTGGCGCTGAAGGGATTGCTCACACAGGAGACACCGGGCAACGTCGAAATCTTGGTCAGCAACGGCACGACGGTCGCAGCGGTGCTGACGTCTGTCGCGGTGCCGGCGGTCGGTGACCACACGACGTTGGCGGTAGCCGACGTCGCCGCTGAGGCTTGCGCATGAGGCAGCTGCTCCAGCAGATTCTGTGCAGTCAGCGATTCGGTGTTCGGCAAGCTGAAGCTGTCGTTGAGAGTTCCGCCGAACTTGCCTCCCAGCCCGAAAACGACCACCACCAGGATCAGCCACGCACCCAGCGCCCACCAGGGTCGCCGTACTGCCCAACGGGAAAGTGGACCCATCTCGAATTCCTCAGTTCTGCGAAGGCGACGTGGTCGGACTCGCCGTGGGTGGTGCTACTACGTAGCGGTATATCGGTCGGAAAGCCCGGAAACTTCAGCCGGAACCCCATAGGTTCTTCCGGCCAGGAGTCCGAAACCGGGCTGCTGGTCGCTGCGCAGCACAATCTTTGGGCAAGCACAGGGTCTGAATGACGACGTTCTGGATGAGCAACGGGTACCGACGTCAACGAGCCGTGGCGGTGGTTGGTTGCAGTGCGCTACGTCACGCATCGCTACCGATCACGGTCAGAACGTGAGAAACTGTAGATTATGTGTGCCGCACAGTAACCATTCAGGTCCCTTGCGGCGTGGCTTGCTGATTTTGGGCTGAGCTGCGGGAGGCTTCGCCGGTCCTTACTGCGACTTCCCCCGCAGGGCTGGTGTTTGGTGTCTGATCTGTCGTCGTGTTCGCCTGCTGCTGTTCCTTCGGTGGAGCAGTTGTTGCTTCTGCTTGCTGAGCGCGACGCGCTGATCGTGGCCTTGACGGCGAAGGTCGCGAGCTTGGAAGCCGGTTGGGGACGAACTCCCAGAACAGCTCGAAGCCGCCGAGTTCGGATGCGTTCGTGAAGCCGCCGCCGCGTTCTTTGCGTCGGGCCTGAGGTCGTAAGCCTGGTAAGCAGCCTGGTGATCGGGGTTTCCGGCTGGTGGCGCGCCCAGATCCTGACGAGGTCCGGATTCATGTCCCGAAGGTCTGCCGCGACTGCGGCGACAGCCTGCACGACGCCGCGGTGATCGGCACGGAACGCCGGCAGGTCTTCGACCTCCCTCCGATCGAGCTGACGGTCATCGAGCATCAGGCCCAGCGACGGGTGTGTGGCTGCGGGGTCGTGACGACCGCGACGTTCCCAGCTGAGGTTGGGCTGTGTCAAGAAGTTGGGACAGTCTCTCGGTTGATTCGTTCGGTTGATCAGGCCGCTTGGGCGGCGCTCTGGTAGGCAGCGAGGGCTTGCGCGGGGGTGCGGTAGCCGATCGTGGAGTGCATGCGCTTGCGGTTGTAGAACACCTCGATGTACTCGGCGACGGCGAACCTGGCGCGGGCCCTGGTCGCGAACCGGTACCGGTAGTACATCTCGTTCTTGAGGGTGGCGAAGAAGGACTCGGCGGCGGCGTTATCCCAGCACACGCCGATGCGGCCCATGCTGCGTCGCACGCCGATCTTCGTGCAGTACGTCGCGAAGTCGGCCGACGCATACTGGGTGCCCCGGTCCGAGTGGAACAGCGCCCTGGGGCGTACGTGGCCGTGCAACCGGGCCATCTCCAGAGCCTCGACGACCAGGCAGGTGCGCATGTGGTCGGCGATCTGCCATCCCACGACCATGCGCGTGGCAAGGTCGATCACGGTGGCCAGGTAGCACCAGCCCTCGCCGGTGCGCAGATAGGTGATGTCCCCGACGAGCCTGGTGCCGGGCGCCTGCGCGGTGAAGTCCCGATCGAGGAGGTCCTCGGGGTAGCGATCGCCCTCACCATGCACGGTGGTGACCCGGTACGCGCGCGGCTGCACCGCCTGCAGGCCCTGCTCGCGCATCAGGTCCGCGACCAGGCCGACGCTGCACGCGTGGCCGCGCGAGTTCAGCTCACGGGCGATGCGCCGGCAGCCGTAGGTCTGCCGGAACTCCCCGAAGACGGCCTGGACGAGTTGCGCGAGCTCGGCACGTCGCACGGCAGTGGCCGACGCGGACCGGCCACGCCAGCCGTAGAAGCTCGACCTCGGCACCTTCAGGATCTGGCACATCCACGCGATCGGATAGTTGGCCTTCTCCGCGTCGATCAGCACGCAGCGCTCGGCTACGGCTGCGTCTTGGCGAAGAAGGCCGCTGCTTTTTTCAGGAACTCGTTCTCCATCCGAAGCCGGCGTATCTCGTCTTCCATCTCAGCCACGCGTGCACGCTCCACCGGTGTCAGGGCCTTCTCAGGCTCGGGATTCCCACGCTTCCACTCGTTCACCCAGTTGCCCAGCGTGCCCTCGTTGATCTCCAACTCACGGGCGATCTCAGCGATCGGGCGACCAGTCTCGAGCACGAACTGCACCGCCTCAGCCTTGAACTGAGGCGAGAACTTCCGCTTGCTTCGGGGCACGGCCCCATCCTCTCGTCAGGAGAGAACGTGTCCAAGAACCTTGATACACCCCAGGTTTGGATTGAGGGTTAGTTCGCGGAGGAGTTCGCCGGTCCTGGCGTTGATGACGCGAATGTTGAGGTCCTCGATGAGGAGGATGATGCAGGCCCCGGCTGATGGTGAAGCGTGACACCTCAACGTCGTGGTGCTGTTTCAAGTGCCAGGCGATGGTGTCGGGGTGAGCGTCCAAGCCTGTGGTGGTGAGTTCCTCTCGCAGTCCTACGATCAAC
>JBBQFE010000272.1:0-4930 GCA_038321605.1 Mycobacteriales bacterium
CGGTGCGCTGGCTCCGGGAGCCAGCGTCGGATATGACTGCAGCACAGCGATTTCCGCCGGTCTGACCAACACCGCGACGGTGACCGCGGACGACGGCAACGGCGGCACGGTGACCGACACGGCGTCCGTGCACGTGGCCGTGGCCGCGCTGAGTGTGACCAAGACCGCCCTGACGCCAGTGGTGCTCACCGGCGGCACCGCCACGTACACCATCGAGGTGCTCAACTCAGGCGAGGTCGATCTCACCCCGGTCACCGTGACCGACGCCGTCGCACCGGACTGCTCGCGCACTCTGGCCAGCCTGGCCGCCGGAGCGAGCCAGAGCTACACCTGCTCGGTGACGGGGGTCGAGCACGGGTTCACCAACGAGGTGGACGCGACCGGGATCCCGGTGGGCGGCGGCCCGGCGCCAACGGCGCACGACTCGGCGCCCGTGCAGGTCAGCTCAATCACGCTGACCAAGACGGCCCGCCCGGCCCGGGTCAATGCCGGGACCCCGGCGACCTTCATGCTGGTCGTGACCAACACCGGCGAGGTCGGCCTGGACGGCGTCACCGTCACCGATCCCTCGCTGCCGCAGTGCGCTCGCACCTTCGCCCACCTGGACGCGGGCGCCGCGCAGACCTGGACCTGCACTACGACGGCCGGCACGACGGACATCACGAACACGGCGACCGTGACGGGCACGCCGCCCTCCGGCCCGCACCCCAGCGACACAGCGACCGCGACGGTCGACGTCGCGGTGCCGGGCCTGCAGATCAGCAAGACGCCGGTCACCCCGGTCGTCGCGGCTGGAGGGACCGCGACCTTCCGGATCACCGTGCGCAACACGGGCGCGGTCGATCTCAGCGATGTCACGGTCGCGGACCCCGTTGCCCCTGGCTGCGATAAGAGCATCGGCGACCTGGCCGCCGGGGCGACCGCCGCGGCGTATGAGTGCACGGTCGACAACTTGACCTCGGAGCTGGACAACACCGCCACGGTCACCGGCAACCCGGTCGGCGGCGGCAGTCCGGTCTCCGACGACGACGAGGCGATCGTGCGCATGGCCTCCCTGCACGTGGACAAGTCGACCGCGACCCCGGTGGTCCCCTCCGGCGCTGACGCGTCGTTCACGGTGGTGGTCACCAACACCGGCGAGGTGCCGGTTGCGGCCGTGCAGCTGGTCGACCCGACGCTGACCGGTTGCACCAAGGCCATCGGCACTCTGCCGCCCGGCGGCCAGGCTCAGGTCACCTGCACCCAAACCGGCGTGACCAGCGGATTCACCAACACCGCAACCGCTTCCGGCACCGCAACGACCATCAATG
Organism: Mycobacteriales bacterium; assembly: GCA_038321605.1. Lineage (GTDB taxonomy): Bacteria > Actinomycetota > Actinomycetes > Mycobacteriales > Jatrophihabitantaceae > Jatrophihabitans_A. The sequence goes on from JBBQFE010000272.1 coordinate 1,311, forward strand.
GCACCCCGACCTCGGTCACGGTCTCGGACTCCGACTCGGCCGTGGTGCACGTCGCCGACCTGGCCCTCAGCAAGTCAGTGAGCTCGGCCGTGGCACCGGTCGGCTCGACCGTCACCTTCACCGTCGTGGCGCACAACACGGGCGAGGTCACGCTCGACCCGGTTACGGTCAGCGACCCGTCGGCCCCGGGCTGCGCCTGGACCGGCACCCTCGCCGCCGGGGCCTCGCATACCTCGACCTGCACCGCCGTCGTGCCCGCCGGCGGCCTGCACAACGTGGCCACCGCGACCGGAGTGCCGCCGTCCGGCCCGGCCGTCGCACCCGCCGCCCAGACGGCTGACGTCACGCCGAGCGGCATCGCCGTGGTCAAGACGGCCAACGTTGCCACCGCGGTCGCCGGCTCCCCCCTGACCTTCACGCTGGTCGTGACCAACACGGGCGCCGTACCGCTGGACAATGTCATGACCACCGACCCGCTCGCTCCGGGCTGCTCGGTGACTATCGGGCATCTCGACCCGGGGGCCTCGTCGGCCCCGCAGACCTGCACCGCGACGATGCCCACCACTGACTTCGTCAACATTGCGACCGCTACCGGGACTCCACCCAGCGGTGACGCGCCGACCGCGACCGGCACGGCGGCTGTCGGCCTGACCACGGCGGCGATCGACCTGCGGAAGACCACTTCGACACCGGTCGTCGCGGCCGGCGGCACGGCGACTTTCACGGTCACCGCCACCAACATCGGCGCCACGGTCCTGACCAACGTGGTGGTGACTGACCCCAGCGCCCCCGGTTGCAACGCGACGTACCCGACGTTGACCCCGGGTCAGCAGGTGGCCTCGACGTGCACCGTCGACCAGGTCGGCACCGGTTTCACCAACACGGCCGGGGTCACCGGCCAGCCGCCCGGGAGCGCCGCGCCGGTGACCGCATCGGCCAGCGCTGCCGTGCACGTGGCGGCGGTCACGCTGGCCAAGCGGGCGACGACGTCGTCGGTGACGGTTGGGGACTCCGCGACGTTCGTTCTCACCGTGCACAACACCGGCGAAGTGGCGCTGGCCGGGGTGCTTGTGGCTGACGCGCGGACTCCCGGCTGCGGCCGCACGATCGCCAACCTGGCTGTGGGAGCGTCCATCTCCTGGACCTGCACAACGGGAGCGCTGAGCGTGGCATTGACCAACGTCGCGACGGTGACGGCGACACCCCAAGGCGGGGGGCCGAGGGTGACCGACTCCGCCTCGGCGCGGGTGCTCACCACCAAGGTGCTCGCGGTCAAGATCGGCGCCGGCAGCGCCAACGGCACCGGCAGCGGATCCGGCTCGGGTTCCGGCTTGGCCTTCACAGGGGCCGAGATCGGAGAGTCGCTCGTGGCCGCACTCCTCCTGCTGCTCCTGGGTGGCGCGCTAATGCGAGCTGCTCGCCGAGCGCGCCGCTGAGGGCAGCCGTGGGACTCGGGGTGTTGTCGGCGCGGCCGTTGGATAGCACGAGTCCGAGCCTGATGTGGACGCCAGCGCAGGTGTAGTTGCTCAGCGTTCGCGTTCGATGCTGCACGTGGCCTGGGACGGCGGTGCCGTGGAGCTGTCGAGGTCGTTGCCCAGCTCGAGCAGCCGTGCTAGCTCCGCCCCCGGAACTACTAGTTGAGTTTGCCTACCAGTAGCCGGTGGTCCGGTCAACCGCTGACTGTGATCGATCACGACTTTCCCTTTGCGTCCTCGAGGCCGCACGCATATACGCCAACGGCGTGCTGAACGCCCAGGTCCAATGGCTACGGCGGTTGCGGGTCAGCGTCCAGCGGGCAGCGCCACAGATCACCCTGCTTACGATGGCGGACGTAACGGAGCGCTGGCTCCAACCCTGCGATGTCGGCCCGCAGCATCGCGGAGTAGTCCGATGCGGTGGCGAGAAACCCGTACACAACTCTGACCCTGGCCGTACCTGACGCGATCACTGCCGTTGGAGTCTGGTCGTGACCACCAGAACCTGAGGAGGACGGCGATGACGCTCCGGGCACGCGAGACGATCCGGCGACTGGCTGTACAGCTCCGGCGTAATCCCGGTAGGAGGCGCCTGGCGCTGAGCGCTCTCGTCATCGCGGTCGGATTGCTCGGCTTGGGCGGAGCCTACGCCGCTGGCTCCGCCTCCCACTCGGAAAGCGTGGCCAGCTCGCTGCGTGCTGTCGAAGGGGGCGGAGTCGACACGCACGCGTTCCCCAGCGGCCCCGGCGAGCCGGGGATCTTCACCGACCGATGCGCCTACAGCCACGAAGCCCCAGACGACGCGATCCTGGCATTCGGCCGGCCCGGCACCTCGATGCACCACGACTTCTACGGCAACACAGCCACGACGGCATCCTCCACCGCCTCATCACTTGTTGGTGGGCAAACGACGTGTACGACGAGCGCTGACAGCTCGGCCTACTGGAGCCCCGTTCTCTACCAGAACGGTCACGAGCTGAAGCCAGGACCGGCCCTTATCTACTGGCGCCGGCCAGCCCGGGACAGCGAGCGCGTGTCCGCGCTGCCCATTGGACTGCAGCTGATCGCCGGCAACGAGGGAGCAACCGCGCCCCAGGGAACCGACGTGGTCGCCTGGTCCTGCACAGGCAAGCAACCGGGGCGAGGCACGCCAACGCCGCACAACTGCGCTTCTGGCACCGACGTCCGGGTAACCGTGACCTTCCCCTCGTGCTGGGATGGGCACAACCTGATCGGCGCCCGGCAGCTGAACGTTGTCTACCGGACCGCCGCGGGCTGCCCGGCCGATCACCCGCAGCAAATCCCGCAGATCGTCTTCCACGTCTCTTGGCCGACATCTACAGCGGACGGGCTCACGTTGTCGATGTCCCCGACGATTCAGGGATCAACCGACACCATGCACGTCGACTTCATCAACGGATGGCAACCGGCAGCAGTGAACGCCGACGTGACTGCCTGCCTTGCGAGCTCAACCCGGTGCGGGCCGGTCACCGGCCCCCACGCCACCCCCCACGGGCCCGACAGCCACTCAAGAACGGCGAAGGCCAGCCCGGTCAGCTGAACTGGGGCCGGACGTAGCCTCCACCGCTGCGCCGCCATCTGATACCTCTGCCTCGTCGAGGTGGCCGGTGGGCTGACGTCAAGTCGTTTCCGCGGCGCATCTTTCTTGATTTGAAATGATTGACAACGGTGATCGATGACCTAAAGTCCATCGACTCTCTTGACACCATCCGCCGAACGCTGAGACGGTGAATCGCATCCAAGCCGCATTGTCAAATGGGCTTCGCTAACGGAGGGCGAGCGGAACTTCATGACGCATGAGTTGACAGAGGCGGCGGCGGTGGCAAACGGGGCTGATCCTGAGACCGCCCATGCTATAGCGCTGCAGACACCCGGTCTTCATGAACTACGATCCAGAGGAGCTTAAGCAGGTCCCTCAATATTTCAATCCCAACTGGCTAAGGGCGTTGGGTGAACGGTGAGCCTTCTGACCGTCGAGCGAGCACCTTGGGTGATCTCACTAGGTAAGCTTCCATCGACAACGTTCGAAGCGCCAATCCGCCGAATTCGTGCAGCAGAACTGCCCACCGATGCAACTACCGGCGTCCGTTGCTCATTCGCAGTGGAGGTGCGTCGCAACGGCAG
>JBBQFE010000273.1:0-4924 GCA_038321605.1 Mycobacteriales bacterium
GCGCACTCGATGGCCAAGCCCGAAGGTCTGCCTGACATGGACCTGACCGACTACCGCGGGCCCGGTACCCAGCTGAACCCCGACCTCCGGTTCGACAACGACGAGGTGCACGAGCACCTGAAGATGTTCCGCACCGTGATCGACAGCTACGACCACCGGATGGCCGTGGGTGAGGCGTGGGTGCCCGACGACGAGCGGCTGGCGCTGTATGTGCGGGGCGACGAGCTGCACCTGACGTTCAATTTCCGGCTGGTCGAGGCGGAATGGTCCGCCGCGACGTTCACCGCCGCGATCGACGGGTCGTTGACCGCGATGGCAGAGGTGGGCGCGCCGTGCACGTGGGTGCTTTCCAACCACGACGTCGTGCGGCACACCACCCGTTACGGCGGTGGCGAGCTGGGGCGCACCCGGGGACGCGCCGCGGCCCTGATCCAGCTGTCGCTGCCGGGCGCGGTCTATCTGTACAACGGCGACGAGCTGGGACTGGAGAACGTCGACCTGCCCGATGAGGTGTTGCAGGATCCGACCTGGATTCGCAGCGGACACACCGACCGCGGGCGTGACGGTGAGCGGGTGCCGATGCCGTGGGAAGGCACCGAGCCGCCGTTCGGCTTCGGGTCGGGGCAGCAGCCCTGGCTGCCGATGCCGGCCGAGTGGGCCGACGTCACCGTCGAGGCCGAATTGGACGACGAGCACTCCACGCTGTCGCTGTACCGACACGCGCTGAAGCTCCGGCGCCAGCTGCCTGAACTGCATGGCTCGGCTTTCAACTGGCAACGCGCGCCCGAGGGTTGCCTGGCGTATCGGCGCGGACCGAACCTCGTGATCGCGCTCAACGCCGGCGACGTCGCGGTGCCGCTGCCCGCTGGTGAGGTGCTGTTGGCCTCGACTCCGATCGAGGGCGGCCTGCTGCCTGCGAACACCGCCGTGTGGCTGCGGGCCTGATCTATCCCTTGGTCGGCCTCGGTGATCGGTTTCGTGCGCACGCGCGCGCCACCGAGGGGATGTACTCCGTTCTGTTACGGGCAATGGCAGCTGATTGGGAAAGCGGCGGTCCGGTCCGGGACATCTGCCGGGGTTGGGAGGACGCCCCGAGGGGAGCGCTGGTTCAGCTTCGGCTGCTCGCCGGCGTGCACCGCCTTGTGCTCTCCGGTCGCGCGCCGGCGCTGGTGCGGTATTTTCCGAATCTGGGTGGTACCGCCGACCCCCGCGGCGCCTGGCCCGCTATGCGGCGAGAGCTGAGTGGCCACCTCGACGAGCTACGTCAGGCGCTGACCATCGCGCCCCAGACCAACGAACCGGGCAGGGCCGCGGCGCTACTGGTCGGGCTGCAGTTCGCAGTGCGGCACACCGGATTGAATCAGATCCGACTCTACGAGCCCGGTGCCAGCGGTGGTCTGAACCTGCTGGTCGACCGATTTCGGATCGAAGGTCACACACCGGGTCAGTGGTGGTCTGGCCCCACCGATTCGCCGCTCCGCATGCCGGACGCGATCAGCGCGGATGAATCGGTTCGATGGCCCGGCCCACTGGACTTCGAGATCGTCGAGCGCGGCGGCTGTGACTTGGCGCCGGTGGATGTGACCACTGAGGCCGGTCGGATCCGGCTGGCCTCCTTCGTGTGGCCGGACCAGCTCGAGAGGCATCGACAGTTGGCCGCGGCCATCGAGGTGGCGCGGTCTTCTGACTCGCCGGCCGTTGCCGTTCAGTTGGCTCCGGCCTCGCGGTGGTTGGCGGCGCAGTTGCGTTCCGCCCCGAGCGCAGGGGTGTTGACCGTCGTGTGGCAATCGGTGACCCGGCTGTACTGGCCCGCCGCCGAGGTGGCGAGGGTCGCCGGGTTGATCACCGCCGCAGGAGCTCGCATGCCGCTGGCCCACCTGGCATTGGAATACCCCAACCCGGAGTCGGATCAACCTGCACAGCTCGGCGTGAGCATCTACCTCCCCGGCCGACCGACACACCACGCCGTGCTGGCGACCGTGAGCAGTCATGGCGGGCCGGTCCGGCTGGTTCCGACGGCTACGCCTAGGTGATCAGCGCAAAACGTTGAGCAACCCCAGCGTCGACAAGCCGGAACTGAGGTAGGTCGACCCGAACGGGGCGGCGACCCGCAGCCAGCCCGGCGCCACGTCCACCGCCGCCGAGGACTGCCGCGGCAGGAAACCCATTCGGGTGAGTCCGCTCAGAGCGCTCAACGGAACTTCGACCGCACGATCGAGCGAATGCACCCGCAACACGATCGAGTCGAGCAGCGCCTGCTGTCCGACTCTGGTGGTCGTGTCCTTGGCAAGCAACGCGCCGGAGCGGACGACTTCACGCACCGCGGAATCGGGAACCACCTCGATCCGTTGCCATCCCGATCCCGGCGGCAGCGGACTCAGCCAGTGGGCGTCCATCCGGGTCAGCGGCATCTCCACCCGCGCGTCCTCGGACGGTGCCTGCAGCCATCGGAGGAACTCCCCTGCGGACACGGTCACATCGAAGGTTGCCGGGGTAGCGGCCGGCGGGGTCGCCTCGGGCGCGGTCGAGGCCAGCGGCGTCGCAGCCGGCGCGGTCGCGGCCGGCGCGGTCGCGGCCGGCGCGGTCGGTGCCGGCGCGGTCGGGGCCGAGGCGGGAACTGCCAGCGATCGGCCCGCTATCACGTCATAGGGAAGTCGGACGAAACCAGCAACTCGACCGGGTCCGCCGCGTAGTCGGAGTACGGCAGTTGCCTCGATGGAGATGGCCCGTTCCGCCATCGGCGCGAAGTCGGCCAACACCGCCGGCGGGGGCAGCGAGAGCTCTACCACCTCACGCCGGTCCGGCTGGTGGGTTCGCGCTGTCGCCGCGAGCGACCTGGCCGGTGGCCGGATCCGCGTCGGTGTAGGTCATCAGCAGACCTCGTTCGTCTGCGGTCAGCCGCCGAGGGCGGTTGGTGGCGAAGTCGAAGGTGACCAGCTTCGTGGCAGCCTTGGCAGCCAGGGTGTCGCCGTCGAACACGTCGTAGAGCACGCGGAACGACGCACCCCTGATCTGATCGATCCACAGCTCCAGTCGTAGTGGCTCGGCGTGGTAGACCACCGGCACCAGGTAGGTGATCTCGTGGTGCGCGACCACCGTTCCCCGGGAGAAAGACGAGTCGTAGCGATCGAAGAACATCGAAACCCGCGCCTGCTCCAGGTACGCGAGGTAGGCGGTGTTGTTGACATGGCCGTACGCGTCCATGTCCGACCAGCGCATCGCGCAGCGCGCCACGAACCGTGTCATCCGTGGCCTAGTCGCGAGTCAGCTTGCGGTGGGTGACGGCGTGCGGGCGGGCCGCGTCAGCGCCGAGTCTCTCTACCTTGTTCTTCTCGTAGGAGTCGAAGTTGCCCTCGAACCAGAACCACTGCGCCGGATTGTCGTCGGTGCCCTCCCACGCCAGGATGTGGGTGGCCACCCGGTCGAGGAACCAGCGATCGTGGCTGATGACCACGGCGCAGCCTGGGAACTCCAGCAGTGCATTCTCCAACGAACCCAGGGTCTCGACATCCAGGTCGTTCGTGGGCTCGTCGAGCAGGAGCAGGTTGCCGCCCTCCTTGAGGGTCAGCGCGAGGTTGAGGCGGTTTCGCTCACCACCGGACAGCACCCCGGCCGGTTTCTGCTGGTCGGGACCCTTGAAGCCGAATGCCGACAGGTACGCGCGGCTGGGCATCTCTACCTGTCCGACCTTGATGTAGTCGAGCTCATCGGACACGACCTGCCACACCGTCTTGGTGGCGTCGATGCCTCCGCGGCCCTGGTCGACATAGCTGATCTTGACCGTCTCGCCGACGCGCACCTCGCCGGAGTCCGGGTGCTCGAAGCCGACGATGGTCTTGAACAGAGTCGTCTTGCCGACGCCGTTGGGACCGATAACTCCGACGATGCCGCCTCGGGGCAGGGTGAAGGACAGGTCCTTGACCAGCAACCGACCGTCGAAGCCCTTGTCGAGATGGCTGCTGTCCACCACGACGCTGCCCAATCGGGGGCCCGGCGGAATCTGGATCTCTTCGAAGTCGAGCTTCCGGGTCTTCTCGGCTTCGATCGCCATCTCTTCGTAGCGCTGCAGTCGGGCCTTCGATTTTGCCTGCCTGCCCTTGGCGTTCTGGCGGACCCATTCCAGTTCCTCGGTGAGCCGCTTCTGCAGCTTCTGGTCCTTCTTACCCTCGATCTTCAGTCGCTCGGCCTTCTTCTCCAGATAGGTCGAGTAGTTGCCCTCGTAGGGGTGTGCACGGCCACGGTCGAGTTCGAGAATCCATTGCGCCACGTTGTCCAGGAAGTACCGGTCGTGGGTCACGGCCAAGATGGTGCCCGGGTACTTGGCCAGGTGCTGTTCCAGCCACTGCACACTCTCGGCGTCCAGGTGGTTGGTCGGTTCGTCGAGCAGCAACAGGTCGGGCTGTTCCAGCAGGAGCTTGCAGAGTGCGACCCGGCGCCGCTCACCGCCGGAAAGGTGTGTCACTGCCTCGTCACCCGGTGGACAGCGCAGCGCGTCCATTGCCTGTTCGATGCGCGAGTCGAGCTCCCAGCCTTCGCCGTGCTCGATCTTCTCCATCAGGTCGCCCTGCTCCGCCAGCAGCGAGTCGAAGTCGGCGTCTGGCTCACCCATGGCGGCTGACACCACCTCGAACTGAGCCAGCCATCCACGCATCTCCGCCACTGCGGCTTCGACGTTCTCGCGCACCGTCTTGGTCTCGTCCAGCGGCGGCTCCTGCTGCAGAAGGCCCACCGTCGCCCCGGGCGCCAGCAACGCTTCTCCGTTGGACTCCCGGTCCAGGCCGGCCATGATCTTGAGAACCGTCGACTTACCGGCACCATTGGGGCCGACCACACCGATCTTGGCGCCTGGCAGGAAGGCCAGGGTGACGTTGTCGAGAATGACCTTGTCCCCGTGCGCCTTGCGGACGCGGTTCATGGAGTAGAT
>JBBQFE010000274.1:0-4922 GCA_038321605.1 Mycobacteriales bacterium
GTTGACACCCTGGCCCGGCTGAAGCCCGCGTTCAGGCCGGACGGGACGATCACCGCAGGAAACGCGTCGCCGCTGAACGACGGTGCCTCAGCGGTACTGCTCGGTTCAGCAGCCGCCGCCACCCAGATCGGGTTGCCGCCACTGGCACGGATCGCCGGCCGAGGTGCCAGTGCGCTGGAGCCGCAGCTGTTCGGCTATGCCCCGGTGGAGGCCGCCAACCGGGCACTGCGCGCCGCTGGCATCGGGTGGGACTCCGTCGGTGCCGTGGAGCTGAACGAGGCGTTCGCCGTGCAGTCGCTGGCCTGCCTGGATGCCTGGCGGATCGACCCGGAACTGGTCAACACCAGGGGCGGCGCGATCGCGATCGGCCACCCGCTCGGTGCGTCCGGCGGGCGCATCCTGGGCACGCTGGCGCACGTGTTGCGTGAACGCGGCGCGCGCTGGGGCGTTGCAGCGATCTGCATCGGCGTCGGGCAGGGCCTGGCTGTGGTGCTGGAGAACGCGGCGGCTACCTGAGCAGCTGGCGGGCGATGACCATCCGGTTGATCTGGTTGGTGCCCTCGTAGATCTGGGTGATCTTGGCATCGCGCATCATGCGCTCCACCGGAAAGTCCTGGGTGTAGCCGGCTCCGCCGAAGATCTGAACCGCATCGGTGGTCACCTTCATCGCCACGTCCGAGGCGAAGGCCTTCGCAGAGGCTGACATCCAGGTCAGGCCGGGCTCACCGCGTTCCGCCTTGGCGGCGGCGGCATACACGAGCTGGCGCGCAGCCTCGGTCTGCATGACCATGTCAGCCAGCATGAACTGCAGCCCCTGGAAGTCCGCGATCGGACGGCCGAACTGCTGACGCTGCTTCATGTAGGCGATGGAGGCGTCGATCGCGCCCTGCGCCAGACCCAGCGCCTGCGCACCGATGGTGAGCCGGGTATGGTCCAGGGTGGCCAGCGCGGTCTTGAAACCGGTGCCTGGTTCACCGACGATCCGGTCGCCGGGAATGGTGCAGTTCTCGAAGTACACCTCGCAGGTGGGCGATCCCTTGATGCCGAGCTTGCGTTCCTTGGTGCCCACCGAGAAGCCCGGGTCGTCCTTGTGCACCACGAACGCCGAGATGCCCTTGGCGCCCGCGCCGGGTTCGGTCACCGCCATCACCGTGTAGTAGCTGGACACCCCGGCGTTGGTGATCCACGCCTTCGTCCCGTTGAGCACCCAGGTGTCCCCGTCGGCGACCGCGCGGGTCAGCATCGCGGCCGCGTCCGAACCGGCCTCACGCTCTGACAAGGCGTAGGAGAACATCGCCTCGCCGCGGGCCACCGGGGTCAGCACCTGCTTCTTGAGCTCCTCCGAACCCGACAGGATCACCGGCATCGACCCCAGCTTGTTCACCGCCGGGATCAGCGACGACGAGGCGCACACCCGCGCGACCTCTTCGATCACGATGGCGGTGGCCAACGAATCCGCACCGAGGCCGCCGTAGGCCTCGGGGATGTGGGTGGCGTGGAACTCGGCCTTGGTGAGGGCCTCGAGCACGTCGTAGGGGAACTCACCCGACTCGTCGACAGCTGCCGCCCGGGGCGCGATCTTGTCCTCGGCCAGTTCGCGCACCGCACTCCTCAGCATCACGTGCTCGTCGGTCAGCTGGTACGTCGAGAAATCCGGGTTGAGGGCCATGGCTTCAAGGGTTACCCACCGGTAAGGCGAATGCAACAGTGCCGATGGATGAGCCTGCACACAAGCACATCCACCGACACCGACTCGACTTGTCCGCGACGTCGATGGGCACCTGGTCGTACGCCCGACACCGGCGGTGTCACCACAAGGTCTCACTCCGATCTGGTGATCGAGTTGAGGCCCACCCCGATGATGTATCGGCGACAGACTGGTCAACGTCTGAGACGACGAACGGAAACGGCTGGCCCGAAATCGGCGAACGGCACAGCCGCCCCGATCGGGCAAGATAATCTGTTCCGCATGACGCAACGACCCAAGCTTTCCGTTATCGGCACCGGATACCTCGGAGCGACGCATGCCGTGTGCATGGTCGAGCTCGGCTACGAGGTGATCGGGCTGGACATCGATCAGTCCAAGATCGACGCGCTGCGCAACGGACGGATCCCGTTCTTCGAACCGGGACTGCCGGAACTGCTGGCCAAGCACATGGACTCGGGAAAGCTGCGCTTCACCACCGATTACGCCGAGGTCGCCGAATTCGCCGACGTGCACTTCATCTGCGTGGGCACACCGCAGAAGAAGGGGCAGTACGCCGCGGACATGACGTACGTGGAGGCATCGTTCGCAGCCCTCGCACCGCACCTGACACGGCGCGCGCTGGTGGTGGGAAAGTCGACCGTTCCCGCCGGTACCGCCGCCCGGATGGCCGATCTGCTCGCTGAACTGGCACCCAACGACGAGGTCGAGCTGGCCTGGAACCCCGAGTTCCTGCGTGAGGGCTTTGCCGTGGAGGACACCCTTCGGCCGGACCGGCTGGTGTTCGGCGTCCGCAGCGAATGGGCCGAGGCCACGATTCGCTCCGCCTTCGCCCCGGTGATCGAGGCCGGCACCCCGGTCATCGTCACCGACTTCGCCACCGCCGAACTGGTCAAGGTCGCCGCGAACTCGTTCCTCGCCACCAAGATCAGCTTCATCAACGCAATGGCGGAGGTGTGCGAAGCGACCGGTGCTGACGTCACGCAGCTCGCGGACGCCATCGGGCACGACGTCCGGATCGGACGGAAATTCCTCAACGCCGGTCTCGGCTTCGGTGGGGGCTGCCTGCCCAAGGACATCCGGGCCTTCATCGCCCGGGCCGGCGAGCTGGGAGTGGACCAGGCGGTGTCGTTCCTGCGGGACGTAGATGAGATCAACCTGCGCCGCCGGGCCCGCACCGTGGAGCTCGGACTGGACCTGACCGACGGCAGCTACCGGGGAACCACGGTGGCGGTGCTCGGCGCAGCGTTCAAGCCGAACTCGGACGATGTCCGGGATTCTCCGGCGCTGGACGTCGCGGCGGCCGTCGCCCGGCGAGGTGCAGATGTTCGGCTGTACGACCCGCAGGCAAACGCCAACGCCCAGCGGCTGCACCCGGAGCTCGGCTATGCGGAGTCGCTCGACGAGGCAGTCACCGGCGCCGACCTGGTGATGCTGCTCACCGAGTGGGACGAGTTCAAGCTGATGAATCCCGACCGGATCGGCGGCCTGGTGCGCAGGCGCAACGTGGTCGATGGCCGCAACGTGCTGGAGCCCGAGGTCTGGCGCGGGGCGGGCTGGACCTACCGCTCACTCGGCAGGCCCTGATCCTGGCAGGCCGGCTAGCTTGTGATGTCCTTGCGGGCGAACCGCACCCAGGCAGCGGTGAACAGGATCGCTGAATAGATCACGGCAAGAGCGGTGCCGCGGATCATGTCGTCGTAGGAGATCTGCGCGCTCAGGGCGTCGAGCCAGGAGTACTGGAAGTGGGTGGGCAACACCACCCGGTACGGATCGAGCGCCGTGATCGAGTCCAGGATGTTGGACACCACCACCAGAAAGGTCGCGCCGCCGACCGCGGCCAGTGGAGCATCGGTCAGCACGCTGAGCAGGAAGGCCAGGGCCGCCACGATGAGGGCCTGACCGGCGGCATAAACGGCGACGATCAGCATTCGGTTCAGGGTCTCGCCGTAGCTGAACGAGCCGCCGAACGGTGACCTGGCCGGTGACCAACCGAAGAACACCCCTCCCACGAGGTAGGCCCACGCGGGCAGGAACAGGTTCACCCCGAAGCTGAAACTCAGCGCCACGATCAGCTTCTGGCGTAGCAGCCGAGCACGCGGCACCGGCAGGCTCAGCAGGTACCGAAGGGACGACCAACTCGCCTCGCTGGCGATGGTGTCACCGCAGAACATCGCGACGATGACGACCAACAGAAAGCCCACCGACGCGAATTCGGTGAACAGTGCGAAGTTGCCCGCCCCCGCCGTCGCCAGGTCGACCAGCGCCGAGCCACCCCGACTGTTGCCGTTGGAGCCACCGAGCTGAAATGCCAGCGCCATGATGATCGGCAGCACCACCAGGAACCCGCCGGTCCACTGGGTGCGTCGGCGGCGTAGCTGCCGGGTGAACTCCACCCGCACCGGCAGCGTCCGCCCGGGTGCGAAGTCGGTCAGCTGCACGCCCGACGTCACGGGCAGCGACTGCAGCGCGGCCAGGCGGGCGTGCTGGCCCCGCCGGGTGGCGGGTACCGGCTCCGATGAATCCGTCGAAACAGGCATCGAGCCGGCCGTCGAAACAGGCAGGTGGGGTGTCGGTTCAGTCATCGCGCTCACCGATCAGGTCGAGGAATACGTCCTCCAGCGCGCGCCGACCCGGCACCACCTGGGCAGCTATACCGGCCCCGCTGAGCACCGCCACCGCTGCGGCAGTGTCATGGACCACCAACTGCTCCGCGCCCGCGCCGGCCACCTCGGTGACCGAGCCCGAAGCGACCAGCCGACCGCGGGCCATCACCACGAGATGGGTGCAGGTCTGCTCGACCTCGGCCAGCAGGTGCGAGGACACGATGACCGTGCGACCGGTGGCTGCGTAGCGGTGCAGGACCTCGCGCATCTCAGCAATCTGCGGCGGGTCCAGGCCATTGGTGGGTTCGTCCAGCACCAGCACCTCGGGCAGGCCGAGCATCGCCTGGGCGATCGCCAGCCGCTGCTGCATGCCGTGACTGTAGGTCTTGACGCGCCGTTCCAGGGAAGCCCCCAGGCCGGCGATCTCGAGGACGGTGTCCAGCTCGGCCGCGGCTGCCGGACGGCCCGACGCAGCCCAGTACAGGCGCAGGTTCTCCCGTCCGGACAGATGTGGCAACAGACCCGGTCCCTCGACGAAGGCACCCAGCGACGACAGCACCGCCGCACCCGGCAGCACCTCTTCACCGAACACCCGGACCGAGCCTCGGGTC
>JBBQFE010000275.1:0-4909 GCA_038321605.1 Mycobacteriales bacterium
GCTCGGCGAGGGTGCGCTGCCAGGCAAGGGCTCCCCCGATGACCGCCAGCACCGCCATCAGGGCGAGGATCTTGGCAAGACTGGGGATGCCGTTGGCAACGGTATATGCGTATGCCGGGCCGTACGCCTGATAGATACCAAACGGCAACGGCACCAGCAGGCCGGCGGTGAACCACCCCGAGCGAGCCTCGAAACGTCGGACCGCCAGCAGCGCCGCCAGCACGGCCCAGGCCATCAACACCACCAGGATGCCGTCGGCCCGTTCGAGGTAGCTCAAGGAGACCAGCACGCCGGCGGCGGCGGCGGCGGACTTCCAACCGGTACGGATCGCCACCACCACACCGAGCAGGGCACCCACGAAGAGCAGCTGCCCGAAGATCTCCGAACTCGGATACTTGGCCTGCCAGACCTGCAGCATGTTGGTCGACAGCAGTACCGCGGTTGCCCAGGCGGCGGGCCAGCCGGCGAGCCGCCGGGCAACGGCGACCGCCAGCCCGACCGCGATCACCCCCAACAACGGCCCGGTGTTGAACAGGCCGGTGAAGCCGCCGGCATCCTTGGCGGTCGCCAGCAGGGCCGGCCAGAGGTGATAGAACTGCGGAAAGATCGTGCCCTTATGACCGGGTTCATCCCACATGGCGGGCCACTCCGCCCCCGGCGAAACGCCTCCCGGCAGACCTGCCTGCACGATGTCGTCCGGGAACGAGATCGAGTGGCTGCGCTGGATGGAGACAGCGTGCTCGACATAGGCGCCGGGATCACGGTCACCCGTGCCGTACTCGAACCCGGGGAACATCATCACCGCCGCGAAGGCCAGCCCCACCAGCACCGGGACGAGTCCCCGCAGGTCCAGTTCCAGTCGTGGCCGGTCCCAACGCCACACCGCGAGGCCGACGATCAACAGCAGCACGATCGACGCCGACGACACGACCAACGGGGTGTGATGGTTCAGGTGCGCGGCGACCAGTGAGACCAGCGCCACCAGTCCGATGGCGAGCGCGGCACCGAGCAATCCGAGCTCGGCGGCCGTGACGAACCGGTCGGATCTGGCTGGATTGGTCTCGATCGGGTCGGGCATAACTGCGCACGATACCGGTTCGGTCCGGTAACAGGCCGCGGCTATTGTCGCCTGATGACCGAGAAGGCGTCCGCCGGTACGGCGTCCACCGGTACGGCGTCCGCCGACGTCACGGTCATCGTCGTCACCTGGCAGGGCCGAGACCTGCTGCCGGCCTGTCTGGACTCGCTGGCCGCGCAGACCATGTCGGCGCGGGTGCTGGTCATCGACAACGCGTCCACCGATGGCACCACCGACCTGCTCTGCGAACGTTATCCGTGGGCACAGGTACACCGCCTCGACTCCAACACCGGTTTCGCCGGCGGAGTCCACGCCGCGTTACCGCTGATCCGCACCCCGCTGGTTGCCCTGCTGAACAACGATGCCCGCGCAGACCCCGATTGGCTCGCCGCCTCCGGACGGGCCCTGTCCGAACATCCGGATGCCGTCGCCGTCACAGCGAAGATGCTGCTGTGGACCGATCCGATCTCGACGCCACCGATCATCAACAACGCGGGGGTCAGGCTGACCGAACGCGGGTACGGAACCGACCGCGGCGGCGGCGAACCCGACGGTCCCGCCTTCGCCGACGCCGTCGAGGTCTTCGGCTTCTCCGGCGGTGCCGCGGTGCTGCGCACCGACGCCGTCCTGGCCGTGGGCGGCATGCCTGCGGAGTTCTTCCTCTACTACGAAGACACCGACCTGGCCTGGCGGCTGCGGCTGTCGGGCCATCGCATCTACTACGCCCCCGAGGCGGTGGTCTGGCACCGGCACGCTGCCTCCACCGACCGGATGTCGGAGTCCTTCGCCTACTTCAACGAGCGCAACCGGCTGTTGCTGCTGCTGCGCTGCGCACCGCTGACGTTCGCGCTCGGCCAGCTCGCCCGGTTCGTCGTGACCACCGGATCGCTGATGTCCAAGCGGCTGCGCAGGCAGCAGGTGGCCGATGCCGCAGTGTTCCGGACCCGGCTGCGGGTCAGGGTGCTGATCGGGGTGGCCGGCCAGCTCGGTTGGGCGCTGCGTAGCCGCAGGATCATCACGGCTACCGCGGTGCGGGACCGCCGCGCGATCGTGGCTGAGTGGGTTCCGGGCCGCGGCCAGCTATCCTGACTGACGGTTCTGCCGCATATCCGTGGGGACGGGCCAGCAGCAGATCCACCGCGTAAAACTAAGGAGCCCCGGTGACCGCCACGAGCATCGAAGCACGATCGCGCGCCCAGAGCCAGGTGCGGCGCGAACTGCTCGTCGGCCTGATCCGCAAGGACCTCAAGGTCAAATACCAGGGCAGCGTGCTGGGCTTCCTGTGGTCGCTGGCCAACCCGCTGCTGCTGCTGATCGTCTACACGTTCGTCTTCAGCGTCGTGCTGCGTAACGGAATTCCACAGTTCGGTTTCTACCTGCTCTCGGGTCTGCTGGTGTGGAACATGTTCTCCGGCTCCGTCGCCACCGCAACCGAATCCGTTGTCGGCAACTCCGGGTTGGTCAAGAAGGTCCGCTTCCCGCTGGGCATCCTGCCGATGACGGCGGTCGGCTTCAATCTCGTGCACTTCGTGCTGCAGTTGCTCGTGCTGGTCGTGGTCATGCTGCTGACCGGCTTCACCTCAGTGATCTCGCCCGCGCTGGTGCTGCTCATCCCCGCACTGGCGGTCGCCCTGGTATTCACCGTCGGCCTGTCCTACCTCGTTGCCGCGCTGAACGTGCGCTACCGCGACACCAAGCACATCGTCGAGGTCGTGCTGATGGCCGGCTTCTGGGTGAACCCGATCGTGTACTCGATCGGTCAGGTCACCAAGCAACTGGATCGGCACGGCCTGGCTGACGTGTACTACCTCAACCCGATGGCAGGCGTCACGGTTGCGATGCAACGAGCGCTGTACGCCAAGGACGTCGTGCTTTCCAACGGCACGCATGTGCTGGCCGATCCCGGCTACCTCTTCTACTTCGAGCGACTGGGCGTCGGAGCCGTCCTGTCGCTGCTGCTGCTCTGGTTGGGCACCCGCACCTACCACCGGCTGTCGGCCGACTTTGCCGAGGAGCTGTAGGCGTGGCCGAGGTCGCCATCACGGCACATGAGGTGAGCAAGCGGTTCGCCAAACACACCGAACGCGCCACCAGCCTCAAGGAACGGCTGGTACGGCACAAGGTCGCAAGCGCGGATTTCTACGCGCTCCGTGACGTCTCGCTGGAGATCGCACGCGGTGAGACCGTCGGCCTGATCGGCGCGAACGGTTCCGGCAAGTCCACGCTGCTGAAGGTGCTGGCAGGCATCCTCCGACCTACCCGCGGCACCGTCGAAGCCCGCGGCCGGATCGCGTCGCTGCTCGAGTTGGGCGCCGGCTTCAACGGTGAACTGTCAGGTCGGGAGAACATCTATCTCAACGCTTCGCTGCTCGGACTGACGCGGCGGGAGACAGATGCCCTGTACGACTCGATCGTGGACTTCGCCGAGCTCGCCGAGTTCATCGACAACCCCGTCAAGCACTACTCCTCGGGAATGTACGTGCGACTGGGATTTGCCGTCGCGGTGCACGTCGATCCCGACATCCTGCTGATCGACGAGGTACTGGCTGTCGGCGACGAGCACTTCCAACGAAAGTGCCTGAACAAGATCACCGAGTTCCAGGATGCCGGCAAGACCATCCTGTTCGTGAGCCACTCGGCGGAGTTGATCGAGCGAATCTGCAGCCGCGCGATCCTGCTCGATCACGGCAACGTGCTCTTCGACGGCGATCCGTACTTCGCCGTGGAGGGCCTGCAGAAACTGCTGGGGACCGACCGCCCCGAATCCGTGCCCGACGACGGACCCGACGGCGAGGTCACCTTCGGTGACGTGGTGTTCAGCGACCGCGCCGGCGGCGAACCGGTGGCGGTGTTCCCCCGCGACTCCCCGTTCGCGACCAGCGTGCAGCTGACTCTCGGGGCGGCCAGCGCGGTGGCTCTTGATCATGTCCGGGCGGTCGTGCTCGGCGTCGGCGACATCCCGATCTGGTCGATGCCCATGGGCCGGGACGACTTGCCAGGCGCCGAGGGCACCTGGCAAGTCGAGTTCCTCGTCCCCGCAATGCCCCGAATCAAAGGCCGATTCATCGTGATCTTCCAGCTGTTCACCAAGGACGACGAGCTCATCACCTACCACCGCACCCAGCACGCGTTCGAGGTCGAATCCGAGCACGAGGTCGGGATCATGGATGTGGCCTTCACGCCGCACTTCGCCGCGGTCGACCCCTCATGAGCCAGGAACGCACCGAGAGCGACTACTACACGTTCCGGGAGTTCGACGGCGATAACGCACGGTCGGTCCTGAGCTTCTACACGCAGTTCTTCACCGAGGGACCGGTGCTGGAACTGGCCTGCGGCACCGGGGTGTTTCTGGACCTCCTCGGTACGGCAGGAGTGCCTGCGAGCGGCGTGGATCTTGACCCCGGCATGGTGGAACAGGCGCGAGCACGAGGCCATGACGTGGCCCTCGCCGATGCGCTCGACCACCTTCGTGCCACCCCGGACGCCTCACTTACCGGGTTGTTCGCCGCGCACTTCCTCGAGCACCTCCCTTCCGAAGCGGTGCAGGAGGTCTACGTCGAGGCCGCCCGGGTGTTGAAGGTCGGCGGTGTATTCGTAGCCGCCGTCCCGAGTGCGGCCTGTCTGTCCGTGCTGCAGTACGACTTCTGGCGTGATCCGACCCACGTGCGCTTCTACGACCCGATGGCGCTGGCGTTCTTCGCACTTCAGGCGGGCCTCGAGGTGGGTGAGAGCGGTGGAAATCCGCGGAACCATCCTGGCGCGCCCGGGCAGCTGAACATGCCGGCAGCGATGCCGTTCGGCGACCTGGGCGCAGACCTCGACAAGGTGGTG
>JBBQFE010000276.1:0-4895 GCA_038321605.1 Mycobacteriales bacterium
GTCACGGACTTCACCTACGCCGACGGTCAGGGCAACACCCAGAAGGCAATCTCTGACATCCAGGGCCTGGTCGCCAAGGGAGTCGGTGCGTTGGTGGTCTTCCCGGATGCCGGACAAGCCATCCTGCCGGCGCTGCAGAGCGCCCACCAGGCAGGCGTCAAGACCGTTCCCTATCGGGTGTTCCCGGGCGGCGTGGACGGCAAGGACTACGACGTGTGGGTGGGCGCGGACTTCACAGCCGACGGCACCAACTGGGGAAACTGGATTCTGAAGAACCTGCCGGCCGGTGGCAACGTGCTGTTCCTGTCCGGCCCCAAGGGCAACAGCCAGGGCGCTGACGAGAACAAGGCGCTGCACGCGGTGCTAGACCCCAGCGGCAAGTACACGTTCATCGGCCAGCAGCCGTTCGAGCCGACCAACTGGGACCCGGCCCTCACCCAGCAGGTGTTGACCGCGGCCATCGCCAAGAACCCGAAGATCGACGTGCTCGTCTCCGACTTCGGCCCCTCGCTGGTGGGTGCGCTACCGCAGTTCGAGAAGAGTGGGCGTTCGATCCCGGCGCTGGTCACCTCGGACGGAAACGTGCTGTCCTGCTTCTGGGAAGACCACAAGGCGAAGAACCCGGACTTCAAGATGTACTCGGTCGCGACCGGCAACGACAACGCCCGACTTGCGATCGACTGGGCGGTTGCCCTGGCCACCGGCGGGAAGACGCCCGATTCCAAGAAGTTCGAGGCACCGGTGTTCGAGGATTCCGTGAGCAGCTCACCGCACCCGGTGACGTGCAAGCGGGATCTGCCGGGAGACATCTACCTTTCCGCGCAGATGCCAGGCGCGGACCAGGCCAAGTTGCTGAAGAAGTGAGTCTCGCGGTGGGGTCGGTGCTTCGATGTGCCGACCCCACTGCGCCAATTTCCACGCCTGATGTTGCCCCCGGAAGGTCAGAACGGTGACAGAGCACACGACGGTGCATGCCATTCAACCGACGCTCGTCCTGAGCGGAATCAGCAAGTCCTACGCAGGCGTTGCGGCGTTGACGGACGTCTCCTTCGAGGTGCTACCCGGAGAGGTTCACGCACTGCTCGGAGAGAACGGCGCCGGCAAGTCGACCCTGATGGGAGTCGCCTCCGGAGCTACCAAGGCCGATGCCGGCATGATCACCGTGGCCGGCCAATCGATGACCTCGTTCGCACCCGTCGTGGCCACCGGCCTCGGGATCGCGATCGTGCACCAGCACCCCGCTGTGATGCCGCAGATGACGGTTCAGGAAAACATCCGGCTGGCGGTTCCGGCCGCGATCCTGCGCGCCGGTGGGAACGAACGCACCACGATGCGCGCGATGCTCAGTGGTGTGGGTTCCCAACTCCACCTGTCCGACCGGGTGGAAGACCTCACCGTCGCACAGAAGCACCTGCTGGAGATCGCCAAGGCTCTCGCGATCTCACCCAAGGTTCTGATCCTCGACGAGCCCACCGCCCCGCTGGGCCAGGACAGTGTCGAACTGCTGTTCCGCCTCGTCCGTGAGGCCGCTGCTCGGGGAACGGCCGTCGTCTACATCACCCACCGGCTGGCCGAGGTACGCGAACTCGCCGACCGGGTGACCGTCCTGCGCGACGGCACGCTCCGCGGCACCGCCGACGTCGCCTCGATCAGCGACGATGAACTGTTGGCGCTCATTGTCGGGCGCCAGCTCGCCTCTACCTTTCCGCCCAAGCACGTCACGTCCGCCGCCGGTGTCTCCAATCTCGAGGTCGACAACATCTCCGGCGACGGGTTCTCCGACGTCACGCTGTCTGCGAGCGCGGGTGAGATCGTCGGTATCGCAGGTGTGGTCGGTAACGGCCAGAGCAACCTGCTGCGTGCCCTCGCCGGCCTACAGGGCTTCTCCGGCGCGGTCCGGATCAACGGAAAGAGTCTCGCGTCCAAGAAGCTACTTAACTCCTCTGCCTTCCTGCCCGCGGATCGGCACCGAGAGGGCCTCATGATGACGCTGTCCGTTCGAGAGAACGCAGCAGTCGGGGCGCTGACCAGATTTGCGAAGGGGCCGCTGCTCAGCCGCGAGAAGGAACTGGCAGCTGTCAATCGGGAAATGGACGAGCTCGCCGTCAAGGCACCGTCCACCGAGGCAGCAGTGTCCGCACTGTCGGGTGGCAACCAGCAGAAGGTCGTCCTCGCCCGGGCGCTGCTCTCGCAGCCGGCGATCGTCATCGCCGATGAGCCGACCCAGGGCGTCGATGTCGGTGCCCGCGCCGAGATCTACCGGATCCTGCGGGAGGTGTCGGCCTCAGGCGTCCCCGTGGTCGTAGCGTCGTCGGATGCCAAGGAGCTCGAGGGACTGTGCGACCGGGTCATCGTGATGTCACGGGGGCAGGTCGTCGAGGAGCTCGTCGGAGCCGAGATCAGCGAGGAACGAATCGTGCACGCGGCCGTGCGCTCCACCGCACATACGCGAGCGGACGAACCGAGCAAACGCGCTCGCTCCAACGGCCTGCTCCGCTTTCTCAAGGGCGACTACGTGCCCGCGATCATTCTCGCGATAGTCGCGGTTCTACTGGGCACCTACATTGCCTCGAGGAACGCTCGCTACATCAACGAGTTCAATCTGAACTCGCTCATGATGCTCGCGGCGGCGCTGGGATTCATCGCGCTCGGCCAGACGGTTGCGCTACTGATGGGGGGCATCGACCTGTCTGTCGGCCCATTGGCAGGCTTTCTCGTAGTTGTCGGCAGCTTCTTCATCAACGACGGCAAGTCCTCGCTGCTGATAGTGCTGGGATTCCTGCTGATGGTGGTCCTCGCAATCGCAACGGGCCTGTTGAACGGTTCGTTGATCAGGTACGCCAGGTTCACCGCGGTGGCCGCGACATTGACGATGTACATAGCCCTGCAAGGCTTCAGCTTCCTGCTACGCGATGCCCCGAGTGGCATCATCAACTCCGGCGTCACATCGGCGATCAAGGTCAAGGTCGGCCCTGTGCCGGTCGCGTTCCTCACCCTTGTCATCGCCACCGTCGCCATGGAATGGGCACTTCGCAGGCACATCGGCGGCCTGCGGGTCAGGGCCGTCGGTTCGAACGAGGAATCGGCCCGGCGGGTCGGGGTCAAGGTCGATCGCACGGTCATTCTCGGCTATGTGACGGTGTCCCTGTTCACTGCGCTCGGTGCCGTGATTCTGCTGGCGCAGCTGGGAATCGGTGATCCTGCCCAGGGCGTCAGCTACACCTTGTCCAGCATCACGGCCGTGGTACTGGGCGGAACCAGCCTGCTGGGTGGCCGCGGGTCGTTCGTCGGCACTCTTCTCGGTTCCATCCTCATCGTGCAGGCACTCAATGCAACGGTGTTCCTGGGTCTCACCCAGACCTGGCAGTACGTCTTCCAGGGCGGCTTCATCCTCGTGGCGGCAGTGATCTACAGCCAGGTGCGGGGCTCCAACCGTTCCGTTGCCTAGCCCACTCACCGAAAGGTCCACCGCCATGCGTGCAGCACGCTTCTACGACAAGAACGACATCCGCATCGATGATCTGGAGATCCCGCACATCAAGGCGTCCGACGACGTCCTGGTCGAGGTCGCCTGGTGCGGCATCTGCGGAACCGACCTGCACGAGTACCTGGTCGGACCCATCGTCACTCCGGTCTCACCGCACCCACTCACCGGCGTCACGCTGCCCCAGACCCTCGGTCACGAATTCTCGGCGCGTGTGGTCGAGACCGGCTCAGACGTGGTGGACGTCCGGGTCGGCGACCGGGTGGCGATCATGCCGGCGATCGTCTGCGGGCGCTGTCACTTCTGCCGCCGCGGCCTCGGGCATCTGTGCGTCAAGTTCGCCTGCACCGGGCTCAGTGCAGAGACCGGGGGGCTGGCGCAGTACGCAGTCGTCAAGGACTATCAGGTCTCCACGCTTGCCGACAATGTCACCGACGTCGAGGGCGCCCTGGTGGAGCCGGCAAGCGTGGCCGCGTACGGCATCGATCGCGTCGGGGTGCACGGCGGGGACGTCGTGCTGATCACCGGTGCGGGACCGATCGGCGTGCTATCCGCCCTCTACGCCAACGCCATCGGCGCAGCCACGGTCATCATCGCCGAGCCGAACCCGAACCGGGCGGCGTTGGCTCGTGCGATGGACATCGGTCCGGTGCTCGACCCCGGTGAGGCCGGTTTCGCCGACACGATCAGCGACCTCACCCAGGGGCTGGGGGTGGATGTGGTCGCGGAGTGTTCGGGTTCCACCCCCGGGCTGGCCACCGCCTTGACGAGCGTGCGCCGTCGCGGATCGATCGTGCAGACGGGACTGCACACCAAGCCGGCAACTCTCGACGCGATGGCGCTGTCGGAGAAGGACGTCAGCCTGGTGGGCAGCTGGTGCTATCTCATCACGGACTGGCCCCGGATCATCAGGCTCATCGCATCGGGCAAGTACCCGGTCAGCAAGGTGGCGACCGCCCAGATCGCACTGGAGAACGTCGTGGCCGAGGGTTTCGACGTTTTGGTGGATCCGCGTGGAGATCAGCTCAAGGTCCTGGTCTCCCCGACCCAGAATTCCTGATCGTCAAAGCACTTCATTGTCTCGGGCTGGGCCGCTACCTGGAACGTTGTGTGAACCTACAGAGGAGGAAGTTTCATGGTGTCCCCCACATTCGGCACGACGGGTGTCGACTGGGAGAACCGACTCGATACGCCCCGGCTCCGCCGGGAACGGCTCGAGCGGCTGAAGGCAGAACTCGAGAAATCGGACCTCGGTGCGATCCTCACCTTCGACTTCCACAACATCCGGTACATGACGTCGACCCACATCGGCACCTGGGCGATGGACAAGATGATCCGCTTCGCGCTGCTGCCCCGTGGCGGCGACCCGGTCCTGAGGGACTTCGGCTCAGCGGCACGCCATCACCAGATC
>JBBQFE010000277.1:0-4874 GCA_038321605.1 Mycobacteriales bacterium
TTCGCGATGCGCTCCGGCACGGCGTGAAGGTCAGCGGTGTGACCGTCCATCGCGTCGATGCCGGCCTGGACTCCGGGCCGATCCTGGCCCAGCAGGCCGTCCCGGTGTTTCCCGACGACACCGAGGACACCTTGCGGGAACGCATTCAGCAGGCAGAGAAACCTTTGTTCATCGACACGATCCGTCAACTGTGTATCTCGATTGAGGAGTCCCACGCGTGAGCCGTATAGCCGTCCGCCGTGCCCTGGTGAGTGTGTACGACAAGTCCGGACTGGAGGAGCTGGCGCGTGGCCTGGCTGCCGCCGGCGTGGAGATCGTGTCGACCGGTTCCACTGCCGCCCGCATTGCCGGGCTGGGCATCCCGGTGACGCCGGTCGACGAGGTGACCGGCTTCCCCGAGATTCTCGGTGGCCGCGTGAAGACCCTGCATCCGCACGTGCACGCCGGCCTGCTGGCCGATCAGGGCAATCCTGAGCACCTGTCGACGGTGGCCGAGCTGGGGATCGACACCTTCCAACTGGTCGTGGTCAACCTGTACCCGTTCCGCGAGACGGTCGCTTCCGGTGCCTCGGACCCCGAGATCGTCGAACAGATCGACATCGGTGGTCCCGCCATGGTGCGGGCCTCGGCGAAGAACCACGGCTCGGTCGCGGTCGTGGTCGAGCCCAGCGCGTACCCCGAGGTGCTGGCGGCGGTGAACGCCGGTGGCTTCGATCTCGCCGCCCGGCAACGGCTGGCCGGCCGGGCCTACGCGCACACCGCCGCCTATGACGCCGCCGTGGCGAACTGGTTCAGCGCGCAGACCGTCGCGACCGATGCCGCGCAGCGCGCAGCCGCCGGCCCGGACGCCGCGGCTGACGAGACGACGCACTGGCCGCCCTATCTCGGCCAGGCCCTGGAGCGGGCCGAGGTGCTCCGCTACGGCGAGAACCCCCACCAGGCGGCCGCGCTCTACATCCTGCAGGGCGCCGCACCGGGCATCGCCCAGGCCGAACAGCTGCACGGCAAGGCGATGAGTTTCAACAACTATGTGGACGGTGATGCGGCGTACCGCACCGCCTACGACTTCGCCGAGCCCTGCGTGGCCATCATCAAGCACGCCAACCCCTGCGGTATCGCGGTGGGAACCAGCATCGCCGAGGCGCATCTGAAGGCGCACGCCTGCGATCCGGTGTCCGCCTACGGCGGTGTGATCGCGACCAACCGCCCGGTGTCGCTGGCGATGGCCGAGCAGGTGGCGGACATCTTCACCGAGGTGATCATCGCGCCTGGATTCGACGACGACGCGCTGGAAGTGCTTACGAAGAAGGCCAATCTGCGGCTGCTGGTGATCGGCGGACCCCGGCCGGCCGGAGCGGAACTTCGCCCGATCTCCGGCGGCCTGCTGATGCAGGATGCAGATGTCATCGACGCCCCGGGCGACGACCCGCTGAACTGGACGCTGGCGGCGGGCGAGGCCCTGCCCACCGCCGATCTGGCGGACCTGGAGTTCGCGTGGCGGGCGGTCCGGGCGGTGAAGTCGAATGCCATCCTGCTGGCCTTCGGCGGCGCATCGGTCGGCGTCGGGATGGGGCAGGTGAACCGGGTCGATTCGGCGAAACTGGCGGTGGCACGGGCGGGCGAGCGGGCGGCGGGTTCGTACGCCGCCTCTGACGCCTTCTTCCCGTTCCCCGACGGGTTCGCGATCCTCGCCGATGCCGGCGTACGGGCCGTCGTCCAGCCGGGCGGTTCGATCCGCGACAACCAGGTGATCGAGGCTGCCCGGGCCGCCGGAATCACGATGTACTTCACCGGCACCAGGCACTTCGCGCACTGATCGGGGAGCTGATGCAGCACCAGGAACCGCTGCCCGACTGGTTTGCCGAGATCGTCGCGGCGGCGGGGGACCAGCCGATCCACGACGAGGATTTCACCGGAACCGATCTGCGCGGCATCCGACTGGACCGGATGTCGTTCGAGCGGTGTTCGTTCGCCGAGACTGCGTTGTCGCACGTCAGCACCGAAGGCTGCTCGTTCACCAGTTGCTCGTTCGACTCGGCCGAACTGCTGGACACCGACCATCTGCGCACGGCATTCGTGGCGTGCACGTTCAACCGCAGCAGTTTCGCCCGAGCGACCCTGACCGACTGCAAACTGTCGGGCTCGGCGTTCACCGACGCGGTGCTGCGCACCATGACGATCGACGGTGGCGACTGGAGCGCGGTGTCGCTGGGGGACTGCGACCTTCGTGGGCTGGATTCTCGGGGGTGAAGCTGGCCGGCGCGAACTTCATTCGGGCCCGCCTGGACCGGTGCGTCTTTCGGGGCGCGAACCTGGCTGAGGTGCGCTGGGAGGGCGCGTCGCTGGTCGACGCCGACCTGCGCGGTGCCGACATCGGTGGGCTTGATCCGCGGCTGGTCACGCTGACAGGCACCCGCGTCGAGGTCGAGCAGGCGATCGTGCTGGCGCAGTACCTCGGGATCCGGATCGGTTGAGGCGGCAGCATCGCTGGGACGGTTGCTACCTGCCGAAGAGGCGAGACCAGAAGCCGGGCTTGATCGGACGCTGGGCGTCCGCGGCCTCGGCTGCGGTGATCCGCCCGGCGTAGTCGGAGTGATCGCGGGCTGCCGACTGCCGCTCGTCCTGGTGGCCCGCGTCGGCAACGGCAACGTGAGCGGCAGCGATCACCGGCCTGGCTGGGCTGTAGGCGGGCTCGTCGGCCGGCTCCCACGGATCGGTGAACAGCAGAAAGTCGGTCATCGCCAGTACCGGCCGGCCGTCGGCGGACAGGCCTATCCAGGTGGGGTACGCGCCATCGCCCCAACCGCTGCGGAATGCCGCCACGGCGGGTCCACCCGGTTGCGGGCTGGCGACCGCAGCCTCCAGTGGGCTGAGCTCCAGCGCGGTGGAAAGCCGGTCCTCCAGCATCCCCTCGTCCTGGGCCATGGCCACCAGCAGATCGTCGATCGCCGCGGGCCCGGCGAAGCAGCCGGTGCCGGCATCGACCGGATAGCCGACGAATTCACCGATTGCCAGGGGGTCGCCGGTGGCTTCCTCGGTCCGCCCGAGCTGCCAGGAGGTGACGGCCGGCAGGGGATCGGTGCCCAGCAGCACGAGCGCGGCCAGGGTGCGGCGCTGATCGTCGGTGATCGTCGCCATGGCGACCAGCACCGGGTGATCTCCGGCCGGAACCGGCTGCAGGAAGGCGGGCTGAGCGGCTTGCACCAGATAGGGGTCACACGCCACGAGTTGGCCGGTGGGCAACGGAATCGACCCGATCGGGTGCACCGAAATGGCGTAGCTGCGTTGGTCGGGCCGGTCCACGATGCTCGACTCGTGCAACGCGCGCAACAGCCAGCTCGGGTGTTGCTGCTGCCAGTCCGCGCCATCCCGGACGGTCCCGACCGGCAGGATCGAGCAACTCGGCAGTGGGGGACCCGGTAGCCCGACGGTGGGTGTCGCGCCAGATTCGTCCATGTGGCTCAACCTAGTTGCTCCGGCTACCGCGGGTGTGAGGACCGGCGCCCGGCGCGGCTGGCAAGATGGCAGTCGTGACGGCGACGATTCTCGATGGCAAAGCCACCCTGGCGACGATCAAGTCCGAGCTCAAACAGCGCATCGCGGCCCTCGCCGAACGCGGCGTGGTCCCCGGCCTGGGCACTCTGCTGGTCGGCGATGACCCGGGCAGCAAGTGGTACGTGGCGGCCAAGCACCGGGACTGCGCCGAGGTGGGCATCGCCAGCATCCAGCGCGAACTGCCGGCTGGCGCCACCCAGGCCGAGGTGGAGGCGGTGGTCGACGAACTCAACGCCGACCCGTCCTGCACCGGCTTTCTGGTGCAGCAGCCCACCGGCCTGGACGAGTTCGCGATCCTCGCGCGGGTGGACCCCAGCAAGGACGTCGACGGCCTGCATCCGTACAACCTGGGTTGCCTGGTGCTCGGGCAGCCGGCGGCCCTGCCCTGCACGCCGATGGGCATCATCGAGTTGCTCCGCCGCTTCGACGTCCCGATCGCCGGCGCCCACGCCGTTGTGGTGGGTCGAGGTCTGACGGTCGGACGGCCGCTGGGGCTGCTGCTCACGCGCCGCAGTGAGAACGCCACGGTGACCCTGTGCCACACGGGAACCCGGGACCTGGCGGCGCAGGTCGCCCAGGCCGACATCGTGATCGCGGCCGCCGGCGTCCCGGGCCTGATCACCGGCGCCATGGTCAAGCCGGGCGCCGCGGTACTCGACGTCGGCGTCAGCCGGGTGGACGGCAAGATCGCCGGCGACGTGGCCGCGGACGTGTCGCAGGTGGCGGGTTTCGTGGCGCCCAACCCCGGCGGTGTCGGGCCGATGACCAGGGCGATGCTGCTCAGCAACGTGGTGGCCGCCGCCGAGCTGGCTGCCGATCAGGCAACCGGACGCTGAGCCGGACCATGGTCAGCTGGCTGCAGCACCGGGACCTCAAGGAGGCACCGTTCCTGCTGGTCCTGCTGGTGGAGACGCTCGCCATCGGCTACGCGATGGCGGCGCCCGAGCACTGGCTGCGCGCCGTGGGCGTGATGGCGGGTGGGCTGAGCGTCGCGGGTGTGCTGCGGTTGGTGCTCACCGATGACCAGGCCGGCCTGCTTCGGGTTCGCCGCCGGGTCTTCGACGTGGCCTGCTATTTCGCGCTCGCCGTCGCGACCCTGGTGTTCGCGCTGGCCCTGCCGCAACGCTGAGCACGGCGGCCACCTCACGCGCCACCCCAGGCGCCACCTCACGCGCCGCCGCGACCCGGGGCGCTGCTGTGCAGCGGTGCCGGTGAGCGTGCTCTCGTTCTCGCCACTGCTGGACTCCCGCCGGCTACGGAGCGGTAATCTCGGGGCCATGACGACTCCTGTAAATGTCACTGTGACCGGCGCGGCCGGT
>JBBQFE010000278.1:0-4868 GCA_038321605.1 Mycobacteriales bacterium
AACTGCTCCCCGCCCTGACATCCTGACCGAGTCCGCAGCAACGTGGTGTCCACGCAAGCGGGTCAACTCCAGTTAGCAATGGTTAGCAGGGTGGTGTTGTCCCACCGCCGTCCGGATCAACGGGTGGTGTCGGGGTCGCCCAGCACCGTCAAGTACCGCTGGCCGTTGCGGTAGGAGGTCTCATCCATCCTGATCTCAGCCCCCCGATGAGCTGGTCGGTGCGGCCCCCGGCAGCTCGGCAACGAGCGGAGTCATCATCGCCGACACCGTTCGCCAGCTTCGACCGCCGCGGCGGCGCCACGACCCAGGAGGCGGTGTACACCGCGAGCCACGCACAGGTGTCCTGGAACGCCGGCGTGGACCGGTCCGTCGGCCGCGCCGCGGCACCGCCACGGCCACCACCCGGTGCTCCGGTCAGGACATCCGCGGCGCGGTGGCCTCGAGGAACGCTCTCGCCGTCCCCAGGTCAACGGTTCGCCAGCGCCCACGGCCCGCACCGCGGCTCTTCCCGCGGCACCGGCAGACGCACCGCGAGGACGGCGACCGCGGCGCCTGGGGCGGCCGGGTCGGCCGCACCGACGCCACCAGCACCGCCGCGTCGCCCCCACCCGGCGGCTCGACCCGCTCGATCACCCTGTGCCTGACCCCGAGCAGCCGCTTCGACACCCTTGCCGCGCCACGTCGTCCCCCGTTCTGCCGTTCGTGGACCTCGACAACCTATGAACGTAGCCGGAGCACGCCGTGCCGCCCGCACCAGCTGACGATCATGCCCCCGGGAACGCAAGAAATCCCGCATTGCGTGTTTTGTAGGGCAGCGCGGCAAAAGTGGAGCTCGGTATGGAGTCGAGCAGCGGAGAATCGCGCAAGAGGCGAGACTGGTGCTTAGGATCAGTGAGCACTCTGTGCCACCGCTCTACCGGATGCCCCCGCACCGGCATCACCCCGAGAGGACACCTTGTGGATGTGACCGCACGGCTTACCCCTGTTCTGGAGATCGCCGCCAAGAACGCCCGCGACGTCGACGTCGAGGGCCGCTACCCCGCCGAGGCCGTGCAGGCGTTGCGCGAGAGCGGGCTACTGGGTCTGACCGTTGCGGCCGAGGCCGGCGGCCTTGGCGGTGGGCCGCACGAGTTGATCGCGACCCTCGGAGCGTTGGCCGGGGTGTGCGGATCGACGGCGATGATCTACCTGATGCATGTCATTGCCGTGATGCCGGTCACGGTCGCGCCACCGCTCGGTCTGCCCAAGCTGCTCAGCCAGCTGGCCGACGGCAGCACGCTCGGCTCGCTGGCCTTCTCCGAAGCCGGTTCCCGTTCGCACTTCTGGGCTCCGATATCGAAGGCGACCCGTGACGGGGACACGGTGCACCTGCAGGCGCGCAAGAGCTGGGTGACTTCCGCCGGGAAGGCCGAGGTTTACGTCATGTCCACCGGCTCAGCCGATGTCGACGGTGGAGTGGACCTGTTCGCCGTGTCGTCCGACACCCCGGGTCTCGAGGTGGCCGGGCCGTGGAAGGGCATGGGCCTGCGCGGTAACGCCTCCTCCCCGATGACCATCGACGCACAGATCCCGGTCGAACACCGCCTAGGCAAGGCCGGCAGCGGCCTTGAGACGATGCTGCAGGTGGTGATGCCGTGGTTCAACCTCGGCAACGCGGCGGTCTCGGTCGGGCTTTCCCGAGCCGCGGTGGACGCGGCCGTTACCCACGCCAGTGCGTCGAAGCTGGAACACCTCGACCAGAGCCTGTCCGCGCTGCCGACTATCCGGGCTCAGCTGGCGAAGATGTCCATCGAGCTTGCCACCATGTCTGCCTACCTTGGCCTGACCGCGCAGCGGCTGATCGAGCCGCAGGACGACACGATGCTCTACGTACTGGGGGTCAAGGCTGCCGCCAACGACGCCGCGCTGCGGATCACCGACGCCGCCATGCGGGTCTGCGGCGGCGCCGCGTTCTCCGAGCACCTGCAGCTGGATCGGTTCTTCCGCGACGCTCGCGCCGGGCATGTCATGGCGCCGACAGCTGACGTCCTCTACGACTTCTACGGCAAGGCGATCACCAACCAGCCGCTGTTCTGACCCCCGGATCTTGACAAGAGGAGCCCTGCAGACGTGACTACGCCCCTGATCATCGGTTCGGTCGCCTACACACCCAACGTGGTCACCATCTGGGAGGGCATCCGCGAGTACTTCGGCGAGGGCCCTACGGAGATGGACTTCGTGCTGTTCTCCAACTACGGCCGGCAGGTCGACGCCCTGCTCGCCGGACAGATCGACATCGCCTGGAACACCAACCTGGCGTGGGTCCGCACCGTCGCCCAGACCAACGGCCAGTGCCGAGCGCTTGCCCAGCGCGACACCGACACCGTCTTCCAGACAATCTTCGTCGCGCGCACCGGCAGCGCGCTCGGCGGCCTGGAGGGGCTCAAGGGTCGCCGGCTCGCACTGGGGTCGCAGGACTCCGCGCAGGCCGCGATTCTGCCCGTGCACTACCTGCGCCAGGCGGGCCTCGCGGAGGGCGACGTCGAAATGTTGCGCATCAACAGCGACGTCGGCAAGCACGGAGACACCGGTCGCAGCGAGCTCGACGCGCTGCGCGCTGTCATCGATGACAAGGCTGACGCCGCGGCGCTCGGGATCAACACCTGGGAGGCGATCGGCCGGGACGAGCTCATGCCCGGCGCGTTCGAGGTGTTCTGGGAGTCGCCGACGTACTCGCACTGCAACTTCACCGCGCTGCCGACGCTCTCGGAGGCGCGCGTCGCGCCGTGGGTGGAGAAGCTGCTGGCGATGGACTTCGGCAACCCCGCGCACCGGCCGATCCTTGAGATGGAGGGCCTGCGGCAATGGGTGTTGCCGCAGCTGGAAGGCTACGTGTCGCTGTTCGATGCGGTGAAGGAGCAGGGGATCTCCCCGCGGTGGTGAACGCTGCTTCGATCAACCGCCGCCTGGTGTTGGACCTGGTCGAACGGATCGGCGGGCTGTCCCAGGGGGCCACCGTTGCTGTTCCGCTCGACGGATCGGACGCCGATCTGGCGCTGGTCACCGCTTGGTGCCAGCGCAGCGGCAATGACCTGGTCGAGGTCGTCGACAGTGTTGCGACGGTGCGCCGCGGCGGCCGCCCCGACCCGTACGCTCATCTGGAGCCCGACCAGATCCCCGGCACTCGGCTGTGGATGTACACCAACTTCGACTGCAACCTAGCCTGCGACTACTGCTGTGTGCGGTCCTCCCCGCAGGCGCGGCGCCGGGCCCTGGGCGTCGACCGGGTGCGCCGGCTAGCCAGCGAGGCCGTCGACGCCGGTGTCAGCGAGCTCATCCTCACCGGCGGGGAGCCGTTCCTGCTCCCTGACCTCGACGGCTTGGTCGCCGCCTGCACCACCGTCCTGCCGACGACCCTGCTGACCAACGCCATGCTGCTGCGCGGGCGGCGCTTGGAGATGCTGCACAGGATGGACCGCGATCGGCTTGTCCTGCAGATCAGCCTCGACTCCCCCACCCCGCATCTACACGACCGCCACCGCGGGGCCAGATCCTGGGAACGCGCGGTGGCCGGGATCCGCACCGCGCAGGCCGAAGGGTTCCGGGTCCGGGTGGCGGCCACCCTGGAACCGGCGCGGTTCTCCGAGCTGGAGCCGTTCCGGGCGTTCCTCGACGACCTCGGCATCGCCCGCGACGATCAGGTCATTCGGGCCCTCGCGCACCGCGGGGTGTCCCATACCGGCCTGGAACTCACGGTCGAATCGCTCATCCCGGAGATCACAATCACCGCCGACGGCGTCTACTGGCACCCGGTCAGCGCCGACGACGACGACCAACTCGTCACTCGCGAGCTGTTCCCGCTCCGCGCCGCCATCGAAGAGGTGAAACGCCGGTTTATCGCCCACCGAGCCCGAGCCGACGCCGCAGCCCGGTGGTTCCCTTGCGCATAGCGGACCCAGCCCCCCAGGTTTGGATGTCGGCTCGGCTGCGCGACCCTCGAGTACACCCTGCGGGGCCGCCGCCGCCGCACGCCGACGATCGGCGAGGCACTGCGACCGCCCGGTGGTAGCGACGCACTACCCGGTAGACGCCAACGTCAAGGAAGTACTTGGACCCTCGGACTAGCTTGCCGGCAGGCGCTGGCTCGGGACTGCACGCGACTGCGCACAGACTCGTGGCCCGAGACGGAGCAACTGCGGTCAACCGGGCATCCCCGGCAGGCCGGCAACGTCCGTCCCCGTTGCCGTCAACGCTGCCGTCACCCGGATCCGAGCATGCCTCGCGCGGCATAACCGCAGGTCAGAGTGGGTCGTGTCGGGCTCGAACCGACGCTCTTCGGATTAAAAGGGTGAGGCAAACCGTCCAACGGCGTCCAGCGCGGACGCAAGCACGCTCAATGCGTCCCCCACCGTCCGGTGGTGGCCGGGGGGGTTGCCGTCACGGCTGCCGTCAAGCCACGATCCGCCAGCCGGTCTTGGTACCGCCAGACGGACTTCGCTTCGACCTCCTCTCTTGCGCGGCGCAGCTCTTGGGGGGCGCGGCACCAGCGGAGCAGTGCCTTCCGACCGTAACCGATTCTGTCCGCCTGGAGCAGCGCACCTGGGGCGAGCAGAAGCGACCGTTCATGCCGCAAGCCGCGCCTGCTGGTCACACCGGGCGGCTCAGTCGAAGGGGTCTGACTGCAGGAACGGATCACGGATCCCGAATCGGATGCCGGCGTCACACTTGTCGGTCCTTCACAAGCCGCCGCAGCGACCAGCAGAAGTGTCGATCCTGCCTCGGCCGGCGGCTCGGTTGAGCGAGTCGGCGGCAGCGGCGAGCTCGCCCAGGACGTCGGTGGTTGCCAACTCGGCTCGCAACAGCGCTGCGCCCTGGCCGGCGTCGACAGA
>JBBQFE010000279.1:0-4841 GCA_038321605.1 Mycobacteriales bacterium
AGATCCCCAACTCCTTGCCTAGCAGCCGCGCCGACCAGTGCATCACCCCGAGTGAATCCGGCGGTGGCCGCAGCGTCGCGATCACAACCTCGTTCTCATCCACCTCCGGTGGGCGACCCGAGCGCTCCAGATCCTCCAACGCACCGATCCCGCCGGCCTCATACCGGTTGCGCCACTGGATCACCGTGGGCCGCGACACCCCGACCCGCCGACCGATCTCGGCGTTCGGCAGGCCCTGGGCCGCCATCAGCACAATCCGCGCCCGTTGCGCCAACCCGGCCTGCACCGTCGATGCGCGCAGCAGCGCATTCAACTTCGACTCATCACCAGAACGCAGCGTCAGAGCGGCAGCAACGGACATACCTCATTGTCCCGGAATCAAACCGTAAAGTCACTTCAGCCACGCAACACTAGGAGGCAGGTAGGCCTAGCATGGTCTGCAGTTCCTCGTTCAGCGAGGACCGGCCAGCCAGCGGCAGCCGTCGCCTGCGCAGTTCGCGGATCATCGTGGGCGGCTCGACCGTGAGCACCGGGCACCGCGCGTGCCGACGGCAGTACCGCGTCACACCGCGCAGCCACGGCAACCGCTGGCCCGCTCCGACCACCAGGACGTCACCGACCCGACCCGCCACGGTGGTCAACGCCGGACCCGCCGGGCCACGGACAAGCAGCATCTCGATCCCGACGTCGACCGGCGGTCCGCCGAACGCGTCCGCGAACGCCGCGCGCAACCGATCTCGCGCCGCCGTTTCCCATAACCTCAGCAGCAGCGGACACGGCGCTCGTCGGTAGGCCAGTTCGCCGCCCACCGGTACCCAAGCCGCCACGGCTACCAGCGGCGCGTGTGCGTCGCGGGCCACGTCGACAGCCCTGTGCAGGGCGGCCAGATTGGCCACCGACCCGCTGACACCGACCACCACTCGCTCAGGCTGCCTACCGATCATGTCTGGACCGCCGATTCCATCCGCGTAGCGTTGAGCCCGCTGTCTCAATCGCTGACACCCTCCCGCTGTCCTTCCTACCTCCCTCGATGGAACTCGGTCCGCGGATTGACGTCAACCCGCCCGGATTCACAGAGAACCCCGCCCGGACCGGGATTGATCCTTCGAAGCATCAACCTCGTTTACCGCCCGGCCGTCAGCGGCATCCCTCGAGGGCCTGGTGGTTGCCGCCTTCCCGGCGGGTTCTCAAGCAGAGATACACCCGTGAGGCCCACTGGCGGCGCTTATTCGGTGTCGCCTTGGAGACCGTGGACTGCGTGCACACCGCGACGTAACCCAATACGGACACGGCGTCGTGGGATCCTCGCCCGGCAATCCCGAGAGAGTGACCGTAACGCTCGCCGATCGGCCACCGGGATCGAGCGCTGAGGGGGTCGTCCAGGTTCGCAGGGTGGATGACCAGATCGCTGACTGTCCATCCCTGCGCGGCACACGCGGCCAGGAGGTGCCGCCCCGTGAGCAAATCCGACACGAGATAGCCCGCATCCGATAGAAACTCGGCAACAACCCTCCCTAGACCCGGGCTGTGCCGCAAGCACCGGCCGCGCTGCAGAACGGTGCCCGACGGCGGGTCGCATCGACCATGTCAGCCCTCGACAGCGTGGCCATGGGGAACACCCGTGACCACGCTGTCGTATCGGTGTCGCCCGTACTCATTCCGGCGGCCTTACCCGCTATTCGTCGCGTAGAACCGGGTTCATAATGGCGACAGGCGTCCATTGCGCCTCATGGGAGGTTCGAGTGTCCGGCAAGCCTCGGGTTCACGAGCTCGCCAAAGAGCTCGGGATGTCATCAAAGGATCTATTGGCAAAGCTTCGGGAACTTGGCGAGTACGCCAAGGGTTCCAGTTCAACGTTGGAAGCGCCCGTTGTCCGTCGGCTCCGGGAGTCGCTGCCGGGCGGCCCTGCTGTTCCCAGGGCACCCGGTCCGGAGGATGATCGTCCCTGAGGTTGAGAACTCACCGAAGTGCAGCGATGTCTCGCGGAGAAGAGCCGTCGCACATGGATGCCGCGCCAAGATGTTGCCGTTCGAGTGCGGGATGGATGTGGCACCTCGCCGGCGGGCATGTGCTGCTCCTGCTGCTCGGCCAGCGGACAAGCAGCAGAAGCTCCAAGATGACCGCGTTCCCCGTCGCCCAGCCGGTTGACCTTTTCGGCGACCCCGGCGTCTTTTCCTCGGCGGAGCCCTAACCGAATAATGGGTGGCAGGATCTGTTCCGGTCAGAACCGCCGTTGGCCACGAAGTGGCGTCTGGACCTGATCGTGGCGCCTATGGTGTTGCTCGGACAAATTATGGGGCGGGTCGGTCGAGGTCCACAGGCGGTAGGTCCTGGATTTGTTGTTCGTGAGGTTGAGCCGGATGCCATCGCTCACGTTGATGACGGTCCGGATCGGGATGGCGACGTTTTTGCGGCCCCAGAGGTGGCCCTCTTGCAGCAGGACGTGGGTGACCAGGTGATCCTGTTCGGTGATGATCAGTCCCTGAACGCGACCGATTTCACCGTCGCTGGCATGCACGGCGTCGCCGCGGTGCACCGCGACTTCACCGCGTAGCCGCTGTCGGGCTCGGCATCGGTGAGGAAATGGGTCTCCTCGGCTGGACTCAACGTCGCGAAGGTAGCGGTGTCGCAGCGTAGGTGGATGTGGTCGATCGTTGCGGTCTCGACCAGATCGACCGGAACGAGCCTGCCCGGTCCCGCGCTGTCCTTGGGTTCGATGACGAGGTGAGTGAGTGTCCGCGCGACCGGATCGAGGACAACGCGGGTCAGCTGACCGCATTTTCCATCGACGCAGGTTGCTTCGGCTCCGATCCGGAATGGCGTCGTGTCGGCCATGATTGTTCCCCTTCTCTTAGCCGGGCCCAGCCGTCGTCCAAGGTGTGTGAGACGGCGTTCATGGCGACGATCGGGATCATCGTCCCCTAGTCGACGGTTCCTTCTCACACACGATGATCACCGACACGCGGAACGCCGGCTGAGCCTCTCATCGGTCACCGCATCGTGTCGTCGCGTGCGAGCGCGGTGCCGCGCCGCTGTACACCATCGGATCGGCCGACATACGCTCCCCCGGGTCAGTCAGCGATCGTTGGCGGAGGGTAACTGATTTGACGATTGAGGTTCGTGAGGGCGGCGCCGGTGGCGTGATCGAGGTTCAGTTCACGCTTCCCGCCGCCGCTCATGATGGTGCCGTATCAGTGGTGGGGTCGTTCAATGACTGGACACCGGGCATCAACGGGCTTGAGACGCAACCGGATGGCACCCGCAGCGTCGTGATCATGGTGACGGCGGGCAGCGATGTGCATTTCCGCTACCTCGGCGCCGACGGGGTTTGGTTCGATGACCCCGATGCCGATGAGGTCACCGAACAGGGCTCCATCATCCGCGCCTACACCCTGGACCCGGACCGCTCACCGGCCGAACAGCCCATAAGCGCGAATGAGGACGGCGAGAGCGACCCGACCCCACAAGCGGCAGACGCGATCCTGAGATCAGCCGGTCCGGGTACCACAACCGCTGCTCCAAAGAACCTCCGCTCGAAGTAAGGCATCGAGACGCCCCGCCCCGGGTTATGAGGCCCGTGGCATAGCGCCGTTCGCGGTTGGTAGAACCCGTCCTTCGCGGCAGCGTCTTGTTGTCACTCTCGGGCGCGCCAGTCTTATCAGTGCTGGTGAACGCGAGTGTGCCGCTCTCCGTCAAGGTCGTCGCCGAGCCAATCCCCCTGCCGCTGCAAAGGCACCGTGTGTCTAGCTTGGCCGCGGGGGTCCCCCGCGACGCGAGCAGATGACACCCGACCAGACCCCCGCGGTGTCATGATCGCCATTCCTCGATCGAGTAGCCGGGGCCACCACCATCAGTGATCGCCCGGGCCGCAGCTGGGGTGGCCTCCGGGCCTACGAGGAGGTCGGCTAGATCGTGCAGACCTGTCGCTATCAGGTGGGCCACAACGGGTGGGGCGAGTCCTAAGTCCGCGGAAATTTGCGTCTGCGTTCGACGTCGGAAGTAGCTGAGATACAAAGCGCGGGCGCACAAAGGCTCGAGTAGGTCCAGCTCCGGGAGGTACCCGTATCGCGGCATCATTCCGCCTTTACCGCTGGGAACCGCGGCTCCAACCAGGCCCCCGTCCGCACCTGACTCTCAATGCTCAGCGGGTCGTCTCGTTCGGATCAACGCCGTGCTCAGGAAACGTTCGTGGTAGGTCTACATCGGTTTCCGCGCCGGCCGCGCGGGCGCCCCGGGCCGCCTCGATCACCTCAGTACCACTCTTGGTGAACTCCCATCCGACCGGACGGTTCAGCCAACTAGCCGTCCGCAGGGCCTGCTCGGTCGCGATGGCAGCCCGACGCTGCGCCGCGGTCGCGTCCTGCTGTGCGGCGATGGTGCGGGAGATCTGCGCGGCGAGTTCGATGGCCTGTACCAGCAGTGCCTGGACCTGGGCGTGGTTCGGGGCATCAGCGATGCGGGACGCCATCAGGACCCTGGACGCACCAGCGAGCCAGGCCGACAACTCGGCCGTGCTCTCGGTCGGGGCAGCAGCTGGCTCTGACCAGGCCGCCGCCGGACGTTCGGTGCGCTGCTCGACGCCGGCGGGAGCGACTGGTTCGGTGACGGCCAGACGCAGCTGCGCCGCGTCGCCGGGTGCGATGTCGACGCCGACGCTGGTGGCGATCGGGGTCGCGCGGTTGATCGCCTGCCAGGCCTTGATCAGGTCACGGCGCAGGCGGTCGTCGGTGGTCGTGGCCGCCGCGGCGGCGACGACGCCGGCGGACTCGGTTGCTGCCACGTACCACGAGTGGCGGTCTTCCGGCGAAACCTTCTGCAGCTTGCCGGCCGCCTTCTGCAGC
>JBBQFE010000280.1:0-4831 GCA_038321605.1 Mycobacteriales bacterium
GACGCCTTCGGCCTGCCCGCCGAGCAGTACGCGATCCAGACCGGGCAGCACCCGGCGACGACCACCTACGGCAACATCGAGATCTTCAAGCGGCAGCTGAGGGCGCTCGGTCTGGGCCATGACCAGCGACGGGTGCTGGCCACCACCGACCCCGAGTTCTACCGCTGGACCCAGTGGATCTTCCTGCAGCTGTTCAACTCCTACTACGACAGCACCGCCGACGGGGGTGTGGGCAGGGCCCGTCCGATCGAGCACCTGGTCGAGGCGCTGGACGCCGGCAACCGCGAGCCGGACGCCGGCACCAACGATTTCGGGCTGTCCTGGCAGGAGCTGGACGAGATCCAGCGCCGGACCGTGCTGGACCGGCATCGGCTGGCCTACGTGTCCGAACTGCCCGTCAACTGGTGCCCTGGGCTGGGAACGGTTCTGGCCAACGAGGAGGTCACCGCCGACGGCCGATCCGAGCGTGGCAACTTTCCGGTGTTCCGGCGGCCGTTGGCCCAGTGGATGCTGCGGATCACCGCCTACGCGGACCGTCTGGTCGATGACCTGGAATTCATCGACTGGCCCGAGAAGGTCCGGACGATGCAGAAGAACTGGATCGGCCGGTCGATCGGGGCGCACGTCAGCTTCGAGGTGGCCACCGACGCAACAGAGGGCGAGGTCGAATCCCCCGTCCGGATCGAGGTGTTCACCACTCGCCCCGACACGCTCTTCGGGGCCACCTACCTGGTGCTGTCGCCCGAACACGAGCTCGTGACGACGTTGACCACCGACAGCTGGCCGGACGGCATCCCGTCCTCTTGGACCGGTGGTCACCCTGATCCTGCGGGTGCGATCGCCGAGTACCAGCGGCTGGCCGCGCTGAAGTCGGAGCAGGATCGGCATTCGGACCGTGAAAAGACCGGCGTGTTCACCGGGTCCTATGCGGTGAACCCGGTCAACGGCCAGCGGCTGCCGGTGTTCATTGCCGACTACGTCCTCACCGGCTACGGAACGGGCGCGATCATGGCCGTCCCGGCGCAGGACGAACGCGACTTCGAATTCGCCGCGGCGTTCGAGTTGCCGGTGGTGCGTACGGTCCAGCCGCCGGCCGGTTTCGACGAGTCCACGGCCTACACCGGCGACGGTCCGGCGATCAACTCTGCCAATGACGAACTGGATCTGAACGGTCTGAGCGTTACGCCGGCGAAGGCGGCCACGGTGGAGTACCTGGAACGGATCGGTGCCGGACGCGGCGCGGTGACATACCGGTTGCGTGACTGGCTGTTCAGCCGCCAGCGGTACTGGGGCGAGCCGTTTCCGATCGTGTGGGACGAGAACAACCAGCCCGTCGCGCTACCCGACGAGCTGCTGCCGCTGCGACTGCCCGAGACCAACGATTTCTCGCCCAAGTCCTTTCCCGCCGATGATGCCGAATCCACGCCGGAGCCGCCGCTGGGTCGGCTGACCGACTGGGTGTCGGTCGAGCTCGATCTGGGCGACGGTCCCAAGCACTACCGCCGCGAGACGAACACCATGCCCAACTGGGCGGGTTCCTGCTGGTACGAGCTGCGCTACCTCGATCCACACAACGCCCAGGCGCTGATCGATCCCGAGATCGAGCAGTACTGGATGGGTCCCAGCGAGCAGCGTCCGCTGGGCGGCGTGGGCCTCTACGTCGGCGGTGTGGAGCATGCGGTGCTGCACCTGTTGTACGCGAGGTTCTGGCACAAGGTGCTGTTCGACCTGGGACACGTCACGAGCTCAGAACCGTTTCATCGCCTGGTGAACCAAGGGATGCTGCAGCTGCCCGCCTACTCCAACGCCGATGGTTTCTGGGTCGACGCGGCGTCGGTGACCGAAGTGGTGGAGGGCAACACCAGCACGTTCTACTTCGAAGGCGAAGAGGTCTCGCAGGAGTTCGGCAAGATCGGCAAGAGCCGCAAGAACGTCATCACGCCGGACCAGTTCGTCGCCGAGTACGGCACCGACACCTTTCGACTGTTCGAGATGTTCTCCGGTCCGCTGGAACAGTCCCGGCCGTGGGACTCGAAGGCGATCGTCGGGCCGTACCGGCTGCTGCAGCGGGTCTGGCGCATCGTGCTGGACGAGCAGACGGGGCAGCCGCAGGTTGCCGACATCGACGTGCCTGACGAGCTGAACCGCCTGCTGCACAAGACCATCCAGGCGGTTCGCGAGGGCTACGAGACCTTGCGGTTCAACACCTCGATCGCCCGGGTGACGGAGCTGAACAATGCCGTGACCCAGGCCTACCCCCAG
The DNA here is from genome assembly GCA_038321605.1 of Mycobacteriales bacterium. GTDB lineage: Bacteria > Actinomycetota > Actinomycetes > Mycobacteriales > Jatrophihabitantaceae > Jatrophihabitans_A. Next base: position 2,263 of record JBBQFE010000280.1, read on the forward strand.
GGCGGCACGCCGCGGGTCGTGGCCGAGGCGCTCGCCCTGATGCTGGCACCGCTGGCACCGCACATCGCCGAGGAACTGTGGTCCCGGTTGGGCCACACCGACTCCCTTGCGTGGCATGACTTTCCGACGGTGGACCCGGCGCTGCTGGTGGACGACGTGGTCGAGATTCCGGTGCAGGTGAACGGAAAAGTGCGTTCGGTGGTGACCGTGCCGACCGGCGCCGACGAGGCAGCGCTGCACGCCGCGGCCCGCGCGGATGAGAAGGTCGTCGCTGCGCTGGAGGGCCGCGAGGTCCGTCGGGTGATCGCGGTGCCGGGGCGACTGATCAACTTCGTCGTCTAGCCTTCTGCCATGCAGCGGACGCAGCGGGTGGCGGTGGTCACCGACTCCACCTCCTACCTGCCCGCCGGCGTCGCCGACCGGCTCGGCGTGCGAGTGGTGGAACTGCAGGTCGACCTGGCCGGCAGATCCGGCCGCGAAGGCAGCGAGATCTCGCCCTCGGACGTGACAGCGGTGCTCCGGCAGCACGGTGCGGTCACCACCTCACGGCCGTCACCTGCAGACTTCGTCAAGGTGTTCAAGGCTGCGCTGGCCGGCGGCGCGGACGCGGTGGTGTCGGTGCACCTGTCCGCGCAACTGTCGGGCACCTGCGACTCGGCGCGCCTGGCCGCTGCCGAGTTCGACGATTCCGTTGTCACCGTGGTGGATTCCCGTGCGACCGCGATGGCTCTCGGCTTCTCGGTGATGGCCGCTGCGGAGCTTGCTGCTCAGGGTGGCACCGCGCCGACGGTGGCGGCCGCGGCCACCGAGTGCATCGATCGCAGTTCGGCCCTGTTCTACGTCGATTCCCTGGAGTGGCTGCGGCGCGGGGGGCGGATCGGTACGGCTGCTGCGATGTTCGGTACAGCGCTGTCGGTGAAACCCCTGCTGCACATGGTCAACGGCCGCATCGTCCCGATGGAGAAGGTGCGGACCGCGAGTAAGGCGATAGCGCGGCTGGTGCAGATCGCGGTTGCCGCAGCGGGTGAATCGCAGGTGGACCTGGCGGTGCAACACCTGGCCTCGAGTGAGCGTGCCGCCGAGGTCGCCAGGCAGCTGAGTGAGCAGGTGCCTCACATCCGCAGCATGTACGCCTCAGAGGTGGGCGCAGTGGTCGGGGCCCATGTCGGCCCCGGACTCATCGGAGTGGTCGTCCGCCGGCTCTAGCCGAGCTCGAGCTCCACCAGCAGCGGTCGGTGGTCGCTGGCGATCTGGACGTCGGGGGTGTTCAGCACCTCGGCGCTGCGGACCGTGATCCGCGGGTCGACGAACACCGCGTCGATCCGTCGTCGCGGCAGGATCACACTGGACGTGATCCCGTCGCCGGTACCGGCGACCGCCCAGGCATCCTGCCCACGCGTGCTGAGTCCCTGCCAGACCCGGGAACCCGGGTCGTCGTTCAGGTCGCCGGCCACGATCAGCGGGTAGTCATCGTCTGCCACCGCGTCCGCTGCGGCATGAAGTTCGCCGACGTGGCGTACCCGGGGCTCCTCGGCGAGGTCGAGGTGGGTGCCGGCCAGTTTGAAGCGGTGCCCGCCGAGCGTCATCGCCGCCACCGCGGTGCCGCGCAGGTGCAGCTTGGGATCTCTGGTGAACAGGACATCGCGGGCCGTGTCCACGGTGACCTCCAGCCCAGACAGCACCAGGTTGCCTGCGGCCGTCCGACCGCCGGTGACCACGACCAGGCCGCTGCGCCGAGCGATCTTTGCGGCGGTGGAGCGCCAGCGGAAGAACCGGGGTGCCTCCTGGATGGCCACCACATTCGCCTCGGCCGCCTTGATGACCCGGAAGACGGCCTCGGGATCGTCGCGCAGGGCCCTGATGTTGTACGACAGCAACCGCAGTGTGCTCACTGGGCCATTGTGCCCAACGCGCTCGGACCCCTCAGCAGCCGGTCTTGCTCACGGTGCTGGTGACCGACCAACTGGACGTGAGGATGTACCGCCCTGCCTGCTTGATCGTCGCTTCGATCTCATCGGGCGTGGTCGCTGCCAGGCAGACCGGGGTGCCCAGTCCGTCCTGGCTGGTGATGCGGATACCCCTGGCCGCGCGGAACCGCAGGGTCAGGGTGCCCGGCTGGTCCATGTCGAACACGACCTGCGTCTCGGTGGCGTCGACGACCTTGGCCGGCGCGGGCACCATGTTCTCGGGCAGGTGCACCGAGTAGAGCGTCCACTGCTGGTCGTGCCAGATCCGGTTCAGATAGGGCAGCCCCCCGTTGACCAGTGCTGCCTCGGCCTGATAGCTCGAGCCCGGCGCCGAGGGCACCGCCACCCAGGCCACCGCGTTGACGTCGAGCCACTGCCGGTAGCTGGTGGCAGTGAGCAGAGCCGGATCGTAGAACAGCGCATTGTTGCTGGAATCGCTCTGGGTCTCCCAGCCGCGGGCCAGGTAGACGGTGGGAATGAGTTCTGCGGCCGCCCGGTGGGTGGAGGTGTCCAGCACCTCGGCCCGGTGGTTGTTGCGGTTGGGCAGGGTCGCCAGTTCGGCCCGCAGCCCGGTGAAGTAGGTCTGGCGGGCGGCTGGTTGC
>JBBQFE010000281.1:0-4819 GCA_038321605.1 Mycobacteriales bacterium
GCGGGGCTGCGCTGGCCCCGACGTGCGGTGGTGGGAAGCGGTCCCGGTCTGGCCGCAGTGGTGCGTGGGCGGACGGCAGTTATCGGCGATCAGGACAACTCCTGCGCCGACCCAGTGCCAGGCTCGACTACAGACCGGCCATCCCAGCGATCGTCGAACTGGGAGATACTGCGCAGCATTTCGCCACCGATCCGAGGGCCAGCCTGTACGCGATCGCCCCCAAGGCTCGGGGGGAGGGCGGGGGCACTAGCGGCCGCGGAGAATGGGTTGCCGACGTCGGGCAGGAGCATGCCGGGTCCCGATCAAGGCCGCTCTAGCTACCAAGGTGCTCGGCAAAGGCTTCAGGACCTTGCCGCCCCGTCCTGGTCGTTGGCGTCGGCCCAAGAAGGCGGCGCCACTCGGTGGCCGCCAGCGTGCGACGACCGGCCACCTCTCGGTCGCCATCTACGGGGCGCCGGGTGCTCCCGGCCCCGAGCTTCTCGGCGAGCAGGACCCCGCTGGTTACGGTCACCCGGGTCCGCGCTTTGGCAGATCGAAATGCCGCACTCAGGCAGACGCCGCTGGTCCCAAAGCCTTGGATCCTCTCTACCGTCCCCGTGCACCAGTCCTGGCACTTGATGGTCCGTGGTCGTCGCCCGACCGAGGTGACTCGTCGTGAGTTCGACACCGGGATTCACGTCGACGGGCAGGGTCCCGCGCGACCAAGCGGCACCTGGAAGTCGATGCACCAGGATGCGGCCGCCGTGGCCGGGTGGGGCTGGAAGAACCTCCTCGACGAGGACTCTCCGTTGCTCGCCCTGCTACAAACTCTGACGCACATCACGCCCCTCTGATCTGGTGAAACCAGTAGCAGGTCCCGGGCCTCACTCGGGATCGCCTACGGCTGCCGCGGCAGTCGCGACTAGGCCTGTGCCGTGCACGTTGCGCCCGCCGCCCGGCATGGGGAGATGTCGTGGTCTAGCTAGGCGTCCCGGTGCACAACGGCGGCGTAGGAGCCGATCGCAACCAGACGCTCACCGTCGATGTCGCCGCTCTCGAGCCTTAAGGTGGTCAGGCGACCGGTCGCTGGGTCGAAGTCGGCATCGGTCACCGCGCCGAGGTCTTCCCCGCCGGTGTTCAGGACACGCTTTCCGATCATGCGCCGGTCCTTGCCGGACAGCGCGGCAACAGCGTCGTTGCATTTGGTGATCGCATCCGCGGCCTGGACCGTGACCGCGTCGACACCGAAGGCCGTGACGCTCGACCACAGCAGCGTGTCGCCATGACGGGACTTCTTGACCGTGAGTGCTACCAGGCTGTGGGTCTGAGGGTCGACCACGAAACCGTCGATCTGGCCCACCGTCCCCGCCGTGCTAGTGCTCACGACCTTGCGGCCGGCGGCTTCCGAGAACCTCATCAGGTCGGTCCTTCCAGCTCGTGGCGAAAGGCTTTCACCGCAGCACCGAAGCCGGCGAGGTCGTGAGCCACGAAACGGGTCGCGCTGTCGGGCACGATCAGATGCTCCGAGGAGGCGGCGAGAGTATCGGGAAGCGGGATGAACACCCTGGTGCCGTTTGTGCCCAGCTTCTCCGAAGCCGCCACCTCGTACCCGACCACGTCGCAATGCCCACCGCCGGCTTCGGCGGTCTCCAGGATGACGTCCACGACAGTCCCGAGTTCGGTCCCGCTCTCGGTCAGCACTTGAGAACCCAGCACATCGCCGCCGGATCCTACAGAGGACGCGGAGCCATCGAGCACCGTCGCACTGGGTGCGAAGACCTCCTCATGACGGATCATCACCGCGTCCGGCCCCAACGCCATCACCGACGCCCACGGCAACGCTTGATTCAGTGGACCAGAGAAGAGCCCTCGACCGGCCAGGGTGAAACCAATCACCGCGCCCCCTCCGGCGGAGAACACGACATCCTTGATCTGAGCCACATCTTGCCCGGCGAGGGTCACCACTGGACGTCTCGTGACCTCAGAGGTCCGCAGCAGCCTGCTCATCGCCAAGTCCTCGGTCGCCGGTCGATTGGGATTGATTCACGATTGCTCCACCTCTGCGGCGCCGCATCTGCACGATCAGCAGCCCTACCAGCACGACAGTGATTACCACGACGCCCACGACCAACCATACCCACCAGCTCATCGCGCCCTCCTGAGGGACTGTGAGCGCCCGGAGTCGGACGACTTCTAGGACATTTCTGTTTCGTCAGCATACCCGCAGCAGCCCGTGCCGGCGCCTCCTCGTGGCATCTGTAAGGGCCGTTCGATCCAGTCGTCATGTCGGCACCCGCTCTCCGGCAGCCAACTGCACCTGACTGAACGGCCGAGTTGGACGGAGGGGCGCAGATCAAGGTGCAGCGGGTCGCCGCTTCGGTGGCTGGGAAGGTGTGAAGCTCTGCTGGATGACGGGAGTACGCGGCGCTGCCCATAGGGAAACCTCGACGTGCCCAACGCATCCTCCTGCTGCCCTGACCTGGCCACGTCTGCCGGCTCAGCGGTGATCTTGGCCGCCCGGGGGTGGCTCGTCGCCAAGGCGATGGCTGTTGCAGGCGCTGCGGCTGGGTGGGTTCGGCTCGTGCGTTGTCTTGCGCCTAGGACTGGTGAGTGGAGACTAGGGCCGCGTAGACGACGATGTTGGATTGGTAGCTGTTGATCGCGGTGTCGAAGTTCCCGCCGCAGGTGATGAGCCGAAGTCCGGCGTGATCGATGTCGCCGTATACTTCAGCGGTCGGGAATTGGTTCTTCTTGTACTCCACGACTCGCTCGACCTGGAAGGTCGCGACACTGCCGTCCGAGCGGGTGATGTCGATCTTGTCGCGCTGGCGAAGGTCACCGAGTTTGAAGAAGACACCCGGCCCGTAGGCGGCGGAGTCTACGTGTCCGATGATCGTGGAGGGGCCGAGTTCTCCGGGGGTGGGTGAGACGGTCAGCCAGTAGGCGTGTGAGTCTTTGTTCAGCGGCGGAGTGGAGATCTCGCCCTTGCTGTTCAGTCCGATCGTGTTCAGGTTGCTGTCCACGTTGATCGCTGGGATCTGCAGGCGGGTCGGGATCGAGTTGGCCAGGATCGGCCCGCGTGTTGTGGGCCCTGCTGCTGAGTTGGGGGCCGGTGTGTGGGTGGGGCTGGGCACGGTTCTGGCCGGAGCGGGCGGGGTGGCAGTTGGGATCACGTTGACTTGGCTGGCTGCGGCTCGCGGTGGCTGCGGGGCGGACCTCTGTGCTCGCACCGCGATGGCGATCGCGAGCACGCCGGCGATGAGCAGCACCGCACCCGCCACGGCCAGAATGCGGCTGAGGCGGGTGCGGTTGCTCATCGTCGGCGCTGCCTGTCAGTTCTGGCGGGCGTAACGACGACGCGCGGTGAAAGCGGCGCCTGCGGCCACGATCAGCCCGCCGCCCAGACCGAGCAGGGCGCCGTCCTGGAGGCCGGCGGTGCTGCCGCCGCCGGTCGGGCTGGAGCCCACCGGGATGGCCGACATCTGCGAGACGCTCAGCACCCCGCACAGCGCCGGGGCCACCGCGACCTCAGCGACCTTCTTGGACTCGCCGGGCAGGACGATGCCATCCGCGTTCGGCGTCGACAGTGCCGACTTCGGGGCGTTCGCCGGGTTGAGCCCGTGGACCACGATCACGGCCTTGTTGTTCTGGATCGCCGTGATCGTGGCCTGGTTGATGGTGAACGTCCGCTTGTAGGTGAAGGTGCCTCCGCCTGGTGCGACAGTGACATCGTCTCCGGCCGAAGGTGCAGTGGAGCCGCTGGTGGACAACGTGGTGCCGATCGCACCGTAGGCGGGTCCACCCTCAGGGATGCTGATCACGCCGTTGTGGTTGGTGTCGGCTGCCGCGGTCGGGCAAGCGTCCCCACCGTTGATGTGGATGTGCTGCACATGCGGGAACGGCTTGCCAGCGAAGGCCACCGGGATGCCCAGCGCGGTCAGCGTCTTGGCGTCGGTCGGCAGCGTCGATCCCAGACCGGAGACCTGCTCGCTGACCGTGGCCTGGTCACCGTTGAGGGTCAGCGTGAACTGACCGGACGCCGCACCCGAGGGTGTGTTCAGTGCCACCGGACGCAGCGTGGCCTTGTAGGTCTTGGTCGTTGAAGCCGACGCGGCGGCTGGCATCGTGAACGCCAGGCCCACGACCCCAAGAGCGGCGACCGGAACCGCCCAACGTAGTGACTTTGTCATGTGCATTCCCTTCACTTCGGTGCCCGGGCCGTTCCCGGGCAACCGCCAAGCTGATGTGCAGTCTTGGGTTGAAAACCGGCGTTCACCCAACGGGCGGTCGCGCCTGAGCCCAGCGGCCTGCGACCACACCGACCGCCGCTGGGTCACACCCAGGGCCCGCGACCGCAGGCACGAGGCGCAACAGAACATCCAACGAAGTTCCCGCCAACCCTGTCGGTTCGTAGCCCATAGCGGTACGGATTGGTCGGATTGGAACAATATGTGCTCGGCTGGCGGATCTACCTTCCCCAGGTTGCCGACCAGCCGTGACCTCCGCCCCTTGGACTCTGCTCTCCGCTCACGGGGTGAGCCACCATGCTCGGCCGCTGGGTCGCCGGGCTTGCGGAAGATGGGTCATGATTGCATTATGCAACGATTGCACTAAGCGGGCAACTTGAGGAGGTCCCGTGGGCCGATCCGACGCCAGTGCGGGTCCGCACGAGGTCGAAGAGCTCGTCACCGCCGTGCTGACGGCCTCACGCGTCCTGGTCGCTGTCTCGGCACGATCGCTCGCCGACGTCGAGGACACGGTCACGCTCACCCAGTTCCGCGCTCTGGTGGTGCTGGACGGCGACGAGGAGACCAACCTCGGCCGGCTCGCGCAGGTCCTG
>JBBQFE010000282.1:0-4802 GCA_038321605.1 Mycobacteriales bacterium
CGCCTGCCTGCGAGCGTTGAGTACCTGCCCCGACCGCGAGCCGTGGGTCGACACCATTGCGCGTAGCTCAGGTCGAAGCTGCACCGGAATGCCGGCTGCGGAGCTGTCAAGGGCGGGCGTGTCCTCTTGTGGGCACAGAAAGCCGAACCGATCGAGCAGGTCGCGCAGCTTCCCTAGCCCGGCGGTTTCGACGGGCGCTCGGTCGGCAGCCCGCTCGGTGTGCCGGGAACCCCGCCCGGCCGACGGCAGCAGCGGACGTAACTGCCGGGTGGCCACGTTCTCGATGATGATCCGTCGGGTGCCCAGCTCGAACTGAACGGTGTGGGCGTCACGCCAGAGCACCTTGGTGGCAGCGTTCAGCCTGAGGTCGGGGGTGGCAGGCTCGATGGCCAGGTCGGTAGCTATGGTGCCCGGTGGCGTCTGGGTCATAGCCGGACACGTTGGCACACTGCAACGCATCGGCACCCGCCTTGTCCACAGTTCGCATAACCCTCAACCGCATGTCCACACTTGTGGAGGCCGCTGTGGAAAACCTGCGGATAAGCGGAATCAGCCGGAACGTGCGCTCGATGTCGTAGGCAGGTTCTAGGCTGCTGGCATGCCCGACGTATCGCCGCTCTCCGGCCAACAGCCGGCCCTGACGGGCAGGACTCCGCTGGTGGAGGTCCGCCGCAGCGCCCGCCGCCGGCGAACCGTGTCTGCTTACCGGGACGGTGACACGATTGTCGTGCTGTTGCCTGCCAGGCTCACCAAGGCCGATGAACGTCGGCTGGTGGGAGAGATGGTGGCGAAGGTGACCGACCGGGAAGAGGCGCTGCGGATCCGTGGCCCCCGTTCCAGCGACGCAGCGCTCGCTCGTCGGGCCGCCGAGCTGTCACGCGCTCACCTGGACGGGCGAGCGCGTCCCTCCAGCGTTCGCTGGGTCACCAACATGAGGCACCGTTGGGGTTCGGCCACACCGTCCGACGGCACGATCAGGCTCTCGCACCGACTGCGGAGCATGCCTGAATGGGTGATCGACTATGTGTTGGTGCATGAGCTGAGCCATTTGATCGAGGGCGGTCACGGCCCAGAATTCTGGGCGTGGGCCAACCGCTACCCGCGAACGGAACGAGCAAGAGGCTTCCTCGAGGGTGTAGCCCTGTCAGGTCAGCTACCCGCAGTGCCTGATTCCGGGTCCGACTCCGGGTTCGATTTCGATTCCGAACCGGACGCTCCGGGGCCCTGCTCGCTCTGGTGAGCTTCGCCCGCGGCGCCGCCGGAAGCCACCCCATCGTCAGGCGCCTCGGCGAGCTTCGCCAGTTCCTCGAAGGTGGACCGGTCAGAATCGCTCAGCGTCGCGTACAGCGCCGCGAATCCGTTCGGGTCGTCCAGGTCCTGGGCAGTGGGCAGCAGGTCCGGATGGTTCCACAGGCCGTCCCGCACCGAGGCCCCGTGTCGATCGGTCATCGCGGTCCACAGCGCGGCGGCATCTCGAAGCCGTCTCGGTCGCAGCTCCAACCCGACCAGGGTGGCGAACGTCTGCTCCGCGGGTCCGCCCGCGGCGCGCCGGCGGCGGACAGCTTCTGCCAGCGCAGCAGCACCCTGCATCCGGTCTCCGGCGGCGCGCATCACCACCGTGTCGACCCAGCCCTCGATCAGCGCCAGCAGTGTCTCGAGCCGTTTGAGAGCCATCTCCTGGGCGGGCGTGTTCTGCGGTGAGAACAGCCCACCGGCCAGCGCTGACTGTAGCGATTCCGGGTTGGTAGGGTCGATATCGTTGAGGGCGTTCGAGATGGCGTCGGGGTCGATGGCGATGCCCCGACCGTAGGCGTCGACCGCCTCGATGAGTTGCTGACGCAGCCACGGCACGTGCCCGAACAGCCGGTGATGGGCCGCCTCGCGCAACGCCATGAACAAGCGCACCTCGTCGAGCGGTCGGCCGAGCCCGGCGGCAAGCGTCTCGAGGTTCGCCGTCACCAACGCACCGGTGCCGGTGGGGCCGAGTGGTAGGCCGACGTCAGTCGCCGATACCACCTCACCCGCCAGCGCTCCCAGCCCCTGGCCCAGTTGGGCCCCGAACATGAGGCCGCCGAGCTGCGACAACATCGGTGCCATCGGACCGGCCTGGGCGGCGACCTCTGGGGGTAGCGCCGTCGACATCGCAGCCACCACCCGGCTCGCTACCGGGTCACACACGGCGGCCCAGGTTCCGATCGTCTTTTCCACCCAGTCCACCTGGCTCCAGGCCTGGGTGGAGGTGAGCCCCGACGGCAGATCGGTGACGTCGTCGAGCCAGAGGTCGCCGAGCCGCAATGAGTCAGACGCTGCGGCGGTGTCCGCGGCACTGACCGAATGGTGCTGGGCGGCAACGCTGGAGATGGCCAACTGGCGTGCCAGGTCCCAGTTGACGGGGCCACCACCGCCGGACAACAGCTTCTGCAGCTCGGCGAACAGTGGAATCTTGCCTGCGATGTCGTCCGGACCGCCGTCCGAGCCAGCGCCGAATCCGAATCCGAAGTTGCTCATTCCAGTCACGCTAGTGCCAACGACGGACCGGTGGCAGGGGTGCCCACCGGCGGCTAAGCCCTGAGCGAACTCATCACGGCGCGGCCCGGTTGCGCCGCAGCCGACCACCTTCGACATAACGTGACGTCTCATGGCGTGGATTTGGTGGCTTACTGCACCGGTAGCTGCAACGGTGTTCGGCTCGGTCCTGCTCTGGTGGCAGGGTCAGCGGGAGTTCCGCGGTGCGAGCCTGCCGCCGGGCAATGCCATTGCCGAGCACCGCACCTTGCTGGCGGTCCTTGCCCAGGTTCAGCGTGAGGCGCCGGATCCTGTGAATATGCTGCTGTTACCGCCTCCGGCCGATGGGCGGCGGACCGCGGCCAGTTAGGGTGAGCGCAATGTCTCGTCAGTTGCGAACCCTGCTCATCGGCGTCGTGCTGGTGATCATCCTCGGTGTTGCGAGTTTCAGTCTGAGCGTTCCCTACGTGGTGCTCAGTCCCGGGCCCACGGTCAACACCCTGGGCCAGGACAGCGGCGCGGACATCATCGCCATCGACGGGCACAGCGTGTCCAGGACGTCGGGCAACCTGAACTTGACGACGGTGTCGGTGGATACCCAGAACACCACGGTCATCGGAGCGATCAGGGGCTGGCTGGCGCACGATGAGGTGGTGGTCCCGCATGACAGCGTCTACCCACCCGGCAAGACCGAGGACCAGACGAACGCGCAGGACAAGCAGGATTTTCTCCAGTCGCAGGACCTCGCGACTGCCGCAGCGGCCTGCGAACTCAAGTACCCGCGTGGCTACGGGATCCTCGGCGTCAATTCGGATTCGCCGAATGCCGGGGTGCTGAAGGTCGGTGACGCCCTGGTCTCGCTCGACGGGCGCCCGACGACCAAGGACGCCGACCTGCGCAAGGTGCTGGCTACCCTGAAGGCCGGTCAGCAGGTGCCGATGGTGGTGATCCGATCCGGTCGGCAGCTGACGGTCACCGTGAAACTGGGGCCGCCCGCCACCGGTGGCACCACGCCTCTGCTGGGCATCACCGTCACGGCCGGCTGCCTGATCCCGTTCCAGGTGTCGCTGGCGCTGGCCGGCATCGGGGGACCGTCCGCGGGCCTGATGTTCTCGCTCGGGATCGTGGACAAGATCGGAACCGACGACTTGACGCACGGACGATTCATCGCCGGCACCGGCACGATCGACGGTGATGGGATGGTGGGTGCGATCGGTGGCATCCAACTCAAGATGCTCGGCGCCCGTCGAGCGGGCGCGTCGATCTTTCTCGCACCGGCCGCGAACTGTGCCGATGTCAGGGGCAACATCCCCAGTGGCCTCAACGTGATCAAGGTGACGAGCCTGCACGACGCGATCACCAGCCTCGATGCACTGAACGCAGGCAACACAGACGTACCGCACTGCTGAGATGGGCCCGCTGGGTCCGGCCAGTTGCGGTCAGTCGGCGAGGGTTGCGGCCAACGCCTGCGCGAGGTTGGGCGCGAGGTCCTTGCCGGTCAGCAGGTCGTCTCCGGCGTGCTCGTCGCCGCGGAGCCGCAGGATGCCGGCGGTGCTCCCGTCGCGCAACACCGCCACGACCAGTCGGGCCTCCCTGCGCTGGGGATGGTCGCTGGCTGCGGTCACTGCGGCGTCGATCGACAGGTCGTCGAGATCGGACTCGGCCGATGCCGGCAGCATCAAGATCTGCTGCGAGAGCGCGCAGCCGATGACCTCCGGTGGCCAGCCGATCTGCGCCAGGGCCTCGTCCAACGAACCCTCGGGCAATTCGTCCTGGGCGATCGGGGTGATGGCGGATTCCGCGATGTCCGCGGGATCCAGGGCCGAGCCGTCGCCGGCCAGCATTGCCGCAGCAGTCGGGTCGGCGGCCAACGTACGGGTGGCCACCAGCGCGAACAGGGTCGGCGGCGTATTCCAGCCCGCGGAACCGGCGAAAGCCTCGATCTCGGCAGCAACGGCTTCGAGCATGATGGAGTCGGCTACGTCCTCATCGCGCGGTTCAGTCATGTCACGATCGTGCCATCCGTCGGAACCGGGATCACCGTCGGTACGTTGCTGTGGTTGAGGACCGGTCCGTGCACCAGCGCGGGCCGGTAGCACGATCCGCCGGTCGCCGGTGGGTACGAGTTGAGGGAGTTCCCTGTGGCCATGCGGCCTGAAATGCCCAGTATTCGGGTATCACGACGCGGCAAGATTGTCATCGGAGTGCTGATCTCGCTCTTCGTTCTGCTGTCTCTCTTGGGATCCGCCGCTCGGGTGTACACCGACTGGCTGTGGTTCGGTGAAACCGGCTTCAGG
>JBBQFE010000283.1:0-4787 GCA_038321605.1 Mycobacteriales bacterium
CTGATGGTGGCGTTCCGCTCGCTGCTGGTCCCGCTCACGGCCATCGCCGGATTCCTGCTGACCATCGTCGCGTCCTTCGGCGTCGTGACGCTGGTGTTCCAGGACGGTTTGCTGGCCGGCCTTTTCGGCGTCGCGCAGACCGGTCCGCTGCTCAGCCTTCTGCCGATCCTGATCATCGGCGTCATCTTCGGGCTCGCGATCGACTACCAGGTGTTCCTGGTCTCGCGAATGCGTGAGGAGGTGGGACACGGCGCCGCACCACGTGACGCGGTGCGGGACGGTTTCCGGCACAGCGCGCGCGTCGTGACCGCGGCCGGGCTGATCATGATCTCCGTATTCTCCGGCTTCATCCTCACCAGCGACCCGATCGTGAAGTCGATCGGTCTGGCCTTCGCGGCCGGCATCCTGATCGACGCGTTCCTCGTTCGAATGACGCTGATCCCCGCGTTGATGGCGGTCCTGGGTCGCCACGCCTGGTGGCTGCCCAGCTGGCTGGACCGGGTCGTGCCCAACGTCGATATCGAGGGCATCGCGCTCGAGAAGCAACCGACCGACGCGACGCCGGCATCGGATACCGACCGGGTTCCTGTCACCGCCTGACCGGGAGTCACATCTCCTCGTGGGTGTCCGGGTCTCCGCCGAACAACCGGCCATCGGGCTGCCCGAGTCCCGTGATGGCGGCCATCTCCGGCTCGGAGAGCTCGAAACTGAAGAGGTCGAGGTTCTCCCGCTGGCGTTGCGGCGTAGCCGATTTCGGGATCGGGATCGAACCGAGCTGGACGTGCCAGCGCAGGATCACCTGAGCCGGCGTGACGCCGTGCCGGGCTGCCGGGTCGCTGACCGGCCCCGCGGCGTACGCCGGTCTGCGCTTGCCGAGCGGGCTCCAGGACTCGGTCTGGATGCCGAGCCGCTCGTGCACCGCACGCATGTGTTGCTGGGGAAAGGCCGGGTGCAGCTCGATCTGGTTGACCACCGGAGTCACCCCGCTGTCCGCGATGATCCGGTCCCGGTGCTCCTCGGTGAAGTTCGAGACGCCGATGGAGCGGATCAGGCCCTGCCGCTGTAGCTCGACCAAGGCGCGCCAGGCCTCGACGTAGTTGCCGACGCTCGGGTTCGGCCAGTGGATCAGGTGCAGGTCGAGGTGGTCCAGACCCAGTCGGCCGAGGGATGCGTGCACGCTGGCCATCGCGTCGTCGTAGCTGTGATGACGGCCCGGCAGCTTGCTGGTGACCATCAGCTCGTCGCGAGGGATCGTGGAGCGGCGGATCGCCTCGCCGACCTCGGTCTCGTTGTCGTAGTTGACCGCCGTGTCGAGCAACCGGTACCCGACGTCGATCGCGCTGACGATGCTCTCGATGCCCTGCTCGCCACGAAGTGGGTAGGTGCCGAATCCGATAGCCGGCACGGTCGCGCCGTCGGCCAGCGTGCATGTGGGGGTCATGCCCTGACGCTAGATCACCCCTGAGGTGCGAGCGCCGGCGGCGGTCAGAGGTCCACCACGACGTCCGACTCGGGACGGGCACAACAGATGAGGACGTCTTGGGGGTCAGGCAGCTCCAGCGGCTCCGGGTCGTATGCGACGTCGCCGGACAGGATCGGCGTGATGCAGGTGTGACACACGCCGGTCCGGCAGGACCATCGTGTCGGGACATCGCAGGCGTCGGCCAGCTCGAGCACGGGGCGATAGTCGTTCGACCAGCCCACGGTCAGGCCGCTGCGGGCAAACGTGACGCCGGGTCCGGGACCGGGTTGCCCGGGGGGTTGGTGGGGCTGCCGCGGCCGGCTGCCGACGATCCCCGGGTTGATGGCGGGCAGGGCGCCGAACACTTCGGTGCGCAAGTGAGCCGGTGCGAGCCCGAGCTGCTGGAGCGCGTCGCTGATGTCCTGCATGAAGGACGCCGGTCCGCAGATGTAGGCGGTCGCGTCGATCGGCAGCCCGAGGCCGGCCAGCGCGGCCCGCGAGGGCCGGCCAAGACTGACTGGCTGTCCTTGCGGGGCAACAGCATTCGCTGCCGTGTAGAAGATCTGCTCGTGTGCGTTCGGGAGCAAGCTCAGCAGGCGGCGGGTCTCGTCGGCGAACGCGTGCTGACTTGCGTCCCGAGCCGCTTGGATCCACCACACTTCTCGGTCGCTCCCGGCGGCGGCGAGCTGATGCAGCATGGCCAGAACAGGCGTGACGCCGACGCCGGCCGAGATCAGGATGACCGGTTCCGTCCCCTCGGTGAGCACGAAGTCCCCCCGCGGCGCGGCAACCTCGAGCAGGGATCCCGGCTGCAGGTGGGTGTGCAGGAAGGTACTGACCCGGCCCTGACTCTCGCGTTTGACGCTGATCCGGTAGGTGTCGCCCTCCGGGGTCGAGGACAGCGAGTAGCTGCGCACCGGTGGCGGCTGGCCGGCGCCGGCGGCGCGCACCGTCAGGTACTGACCCGCCTTGGCTTCCGCCAGGGGTGCCTCGTCGTCGGGGGTCAGGTAGATCGACTCCACCGTGGCGGTCTCCGCGACGAGTCGGCTCACCCGCAGGGGACGGAAGCCCGGCCAGCCCGGCTCTGTTCCGACCGGCTGGGCTACGGCGCGAGTCTCGTTGTCTGCGCTGTCGAGCAGGTCACGAAAGGACTGCTGCCAGCCCGGGCTGAGGGCGGGAATGTCGACGGCTAGACGCAATTGGGCGATGTCACGTCCCGGCAGGTAGAGCAGCGCGTCGATGTCCGCGACGCTGATGCGGTGCCGCCCGATCCGGGTCGGCACGATCTGGTCTCCGGCTCGGACGTGCCCCTCGCGGATCACCCGGAAGTAGAAGCCGGGGCGGCGGTGGGCGACCAACAGCGCGGGGAGCTCAGGTTCGCCCATCCGCAGGCCGACCCGGTAGCAGGTGACCCGCGGCTGGGTGACCTCGAACTCGGCCTCGCCGATGCGGTAGCGGTCACCGACGCAGACGTCCTGGTCACTGAGACCGTGGACGGTGAAGTTCTCACCGAACTGCCCGTACTCGAAGTCGTGACGGCCGAAGTGGTCCTGCCAGTGGGCATAAGACCCGACTTGGTAGACGAATACGGCGCGCTGCTCGCCGCCGTGTCCGCTGAGGTCGCCCTGGCCGTCCCCGTCGACGTTCAGCCGGCGGACCAGTCGAGGCCCCTCGACCGGGTGCTTCCAGATCCCGGTGTGCACGGTGCGGCCCTGCCACTCGACGTCCTTGGGCAAGCCCACGTTGACGGACAGCAAGGTCGCCATCGCCTCACTCCTCTCAGGTCACCGGGTCAGCGACCAGGCTTATCGCCTGCTGAGCCGCTCGGCTCTGGACTGACACCAACTTGCTTGTGTTGATGGAATAGTTATGTAGACACAAGATCTTTGAGCGCGAGTAGTGGGGTGACGATGTCCGAGCTCAGCCACAACCGGCGACTCCTGATCCTGGCGATCTGTTGCACGAGCCTGCTGATCGTGGGCATGGACATCACCATCGTCAACGTCGCGTTGCCATCGATCCGTGCTGACCTGCATGCCTCGGTGTCGGGGTTGCAATGGACCATCGACGCGTACACGGTCGTGCTGGCCAGCCTGCTGATCCTCTCGGGCTCGACCGCGGATCGACTTGGCCGGCGCCGGACCTTCCAGGTCGGCCTGGTGCTCTTCAGCATCGGCTCGCTGCTCTGCAGCATCGCACCCGGGCTGGGCTGGCTGGTTGCCTTCCGGATGTTGCAGGCGGTCGGCGGCTCGATGCTCAACCCGGTCGCGATGTCGATCATCACCAACGTCTTCATCGACCAGCGCGAGCGGGCGCGGGCGATCGGGGTGTACGCCGGGGTGGTCGGCATCAGTCTGGGTGTCGGCCCGGTGGTCGGCGGGCTGCTCATCCAGTCCATCGGGTGGCGTGCGATCTTTTGGGTCAATGTGCCGATCGGGATCGCGGCGTTCGTCCTCGCCGCGATCTTCGTGCCGGAGTCCAAGGCCGAGCGGGCCCGGCGGATCGACCCGGTGGGCCAGGTCCTGGTCATCGTCGTACTGCTCTCACTGACCTACGCCATCATCGAGGCACCCCGAGCTGGCGACTCGCCTCGGGAGTGGGCGCTTGCGGTCCTGTGCCTGGCCGCGCTGGCGGCACTGCTGAGCTACGAGTCCCGTCGCCGAGAGCCACTGATCCAGCTCACCTTCTTCCGCAGCATCCCGTTCTCGGGTGCGACGGTCACGGCAGTCTGCGCAGTGGGGGGCTTCAGCGCCTTCTTGTTTTTGAATACCCTTTATCTGCAGGATGTCCGGGGCTTGAGCGCGTTGCGAGCCGGGCTCCTCCTGCTGCCGATGGCTGCCATGACTGCGGTCTTCGCCCCCATCTCTGGACGGATCGTCGCCAACCGCGGCCCACGGCTGCCGTTGATGATGGCCGGGGCGGCCATGGTCATCGGCGCACTCCCGCTCACCGGGCTCACCGACCAGTTCGGGTACGGCTGGCTGATTGGCTGCTACCTGGTCTTCGGGCTCGGCTTCGGCCTGGTCAACGCGCCGATCACGAACGCCGCCGTGTCCGGGATGCCGCGCAGCCAGGCCGGCGTGGCCGCCGCGGTCGCGTCCACCAGCCGCCAGGTCGGCGCGTCGCTCGGCGTCGCCATCGTGGGTGCGGTGGTCAGTCACGGGGCCGGCGCCGGCATCCGCACCGAGTTCTCGCCGGCGAGCCGCCCTGGTTGGTGGATCGTCGTCGGATCCGGTGCCGCGGTGTTCCTGCTTGCGGTGGCGACGACGGGTGGACGGGCCGCTAGCTCGGCCCGAAAGGTTGGCCACCTGCTCGACCACGATCC
>JBBQFE010000284.1:0-4778 GCA_038321605.1 Mycobacteriales bacterium
TGGCGGTCCATCAGCGGGATCGGTTCGAGGATGTTGCCGAGGTGCTTGCTCATCTTTCGGCCGTCCTCGGCGAGGATGTGGCCCAGACACACCACGTTGCGGTAGCTGGACTGGTCGAACACGAGCGTGCCGACCACCATCAGCGTGTAGAACCAGCCCCGGGTCTGGTCGATCGCCTCGCTGATGAAGTCTGCGGGGTAGTTGCGCCGGGAGCGTTCGGCGTTGTGCGCAGGCGCGCCGAACTGGGCGAAGGGCATCGAACCCGAGTCGAACCAGCCGTCGATCACCTGTGGCACTCGACGGAAGGTGCCCTCGACACCGGGCAGGGTGAAGGTCGGAGCGTCGACGTAGGGCCGGTGCGGGTCGAGCGCGGACAGGTCCTCACCGGTCAGTTCGGACAGTTCGGCCAGCGAACCGATACATACCAGGTGGCTGGGGTCGACATCGTTGCGCCAGATGGGTAACGGGGTGCCCCAGTAACGGTCGCGGGACAGCGCCCAGTCGATGTTGTTGTCAAGCCAATCGCCGTAGCGGCCGTGCTTGATCGTGTCCGGGTACCAGTTGGTGGCCTCGTTCTGCGCGATGAGTTCGGCCTTGCGCTCGGTGGTGCGGATGTAGAACGACGGCAGCGCGTAATACATCAGGGGCGTGTGGCAGCGCCAGCAGTGCGGGTAGGCGTGCTCGTAGTTCAGGTGCCGGTAGAGCAGCCCGGACGAGCGCAGTTCGCTGACCAGGGCCGCATCCGCATCCTTGAAGAAGACACCGCCTACCTTGGGTACCTCGGCCAGGAAATGGCCGTCCTTCCCGATCGGATTCACCACGGGCAGGTCATAGGCCCGGCAGGTCGCAAGGTCATCGGCGCCGAACGCGGGTGACTGGTGTACCAGACCGGAGCCGTCCTCGGTGGTGACGTAGTCGGCCAGTACCACGTAGTGCGCGGGGTGCTCGGCATCGCCGATCTCGATGTAGTCGAACGGACGCCGGTAGGTCCACCGTTCCAGGTCGCGACCTCGGTAGCGCGCCAGTTCGGTGTACTCGGCGCCATTGAGGGCCTTGGCGACCAGTGGTTCGGCGACGACGAGGGTGTCACCTGAATCCGTGGTACGCACCACCAGGTACTGCACCTCGGGATTGACCGCCACCGCGGTGTTGGACACCAACGTCCACGGTGTGGTCGTCCACACCAGAAGGTCAGCCTGCCCGGCCAACGGGCCGGAGGTCAGCGGGAACTTCACGTACACCGACGGATCGACGACGTTCTCGTAGCCCTGCGCGACCTCGTGGTCGGACAGGCCGGTGCCGCAGCGTGGGCAGTAGGGCGCAACCCGGTGGCTCTCCACGAGCAGCCCCTGCTCGTAGATGCGTTTGAGTGCCCACCACACCGACTCGATGTAGGAGGGGTTCATGGTCCAGTAGGCGTTCTCGTAGTCCGCCCAGTAGCCCATCCGCTCGCTCATGGTGGTGAACTTGTCGACGTTGCGCTGAACCTCTTCACGGCAGCGGGCATTGAACTCCGCGATGCCGTACTTCTCGATATCGGGCTTGCCGGTGAAGCCCAGCTGCTTCTCGACCGCGAGCTCCACCGGCAGTCCGTGGCAGTCCCAGCCGGCCATCCGCTCGACGTGGTAACCCTTCATGGTCTTGAAGCGGGGAAAGAGATCCTTGAAGGCCCGGGCCTCGATGTGGTGGGTTCCCGGGGTGCCGTTGGCGGTCGGCGGCCCTTCGTAGAACGTGAAGGTCGGACCACCGTCGGTCTGATCGAGGCTGCGCTGAAAGACCCGCGCGGATTGCCAGAAGTCGATCACCGCATGGTCGTTGGCCGCCAGGTCGACATGCGCAGGTAGCGCCTGGTAGCCCGCGGAATCCGACGGCGTTGCCATAGGTGGATCTCCTTCACCGGTTCGTGATCCGGACGCCCACGACGAAGGCGTTCCGATGCTGCGGTGAAGGGACGACGCACTTTCCGCCGCGGTACCACCCCTCTTGACGCCGTGATCGTGCAACGGCGTCCACTCTGGGTCCTGCATCCGGTTCTAGGCCACCCGATCGGTGGATTCTTCCGGTACTCCGAGGTGATTTCGCGGCCCGGGCGTCGCCACCGGGCTCACACCGTCCCCGGTTCGCTCAAAGCTCGTTTCCGGCGCTACTTGTCCTCATCAGCGCACCGCTCACTCTACCCGTCGGATACAACCGGGTTGCTGCGGCGCAGCGGGTCATCGGTTCGGGCCGTCCAAGCAGATCGGGCCGGCTCTGCGACAGAGGCGGCCAGGGTGTGCCCTCTGGTGTGGACCCGTTGTCACTCGTATCGTGAGCGCTTTGCTGCACCGCTCAATTGACGGTGCCGCCCCGGTCGGGAAGGAACGTCATGGCCTCTCTCCGAGGACGGATCGTACGAGCGGTTAAGAAGGCAGCGCCGGTCAGACAGCCCGCGGCACCGCAGAATGCAGCGCCGGCGAAGAAGGCTGCCCCCACAGCGAAGGCAGCGCCGGTCAAGAAGGCAGCCCCCGTCAACAAGGCAGCGCCGGTCAAGAAGGCAGCGCCGGTCAAGAAGGCAGCGCCGGTCAAGAAGGCAGCGCCGGTCAAGAAGGCAGCCCCGGTCAAGAAGGCGGCTGCAACCAAGGCTGCGCCGGTCAAGAAGGCAGCGCCGGTCAAGAAGGCTGCGCCGGTCAAGAACGCTGCGCCGGTCAAGAACGCTGCGCCGGTCACGGCAGCAACGCCAGTGAAGACACCGCCGGCGGCAAAGGCAGTCAAGAGGGCCGCCCCCGCCAAGGCTGCACCCAAGGCCAAGGCGGACCTGACTGCGAAGGAACTGGCCGAGCTCCGGTCGGCCCTGCAGACCGAACTGGCCCAGCTGAAGTCCGAGTACGACAGATCGCAGGCGGAACTGAGCGATCAGAAGTACAGCAACAGCGACGGGGCCGGAGATGATCAGGCCGATGCCGGCAGCAAGACCTTCGAGCGGGAGCAGGAACAGTCGATCGCCGCGAACCGGCAGGACCTCATCGTCCAGATCGAACGGGCGATGAGCCGCATCGACGCCGGCAGCTACGGGCTGTGCGAGAACTGCTCCCAACCGATCCCGAAGGCGCGGCTCCAGGCGCTTCCGATGGCGACCCTGGATGCGGCCTGCAAGGCGCGGGAGGAGCGGCGCTGACACCGACCAGCGGTTGATGGGCGAGAATGTACCGGTGAACTCAGCCGACCTACCAGCATCCGACAGCGAACCGGGCCCCGTGCCGCGCACCCGCATGAGGGTGTTCTTCGCCGTCGCCCTGTGCGCGCTGGCTGCCGACCTGGCAACCAAGGTCGCGATCGTTGCCACCATCAAGCCTGAGGATCGTCCGATCCGCCTGCTCGGCGGTGCCGTTTATCTGCTGCAGGCCCGCAACAGTGGCGCCGCGTTCTCGGTCGGAACCGGCGCGACAGTCATGCTGACCGCCATCTCGGTGGTGGTTGCGGTGGTGATCGTGCGGGCTGCCCGGCGCCTGACGTCGCGTGCCTGGGCCACCTCGCTGGGCCTGGTGCTCGGCGGGGCCATCGGAAATCTGATCGACCGATTCTTCCGGGCACCTTCGCCGGGTAAGGGACACGTCGTCGACTGGATCTCGCTCTTTGCCAACGACGGGCATGTGTGGCCGATCTTCAACCTTGCCGACTCCTCGATCGTGGTCGGAGGTGCGATCGCGGTGGTGCTCTCCGTCCGGGGGGTGGACTTCAACGGCAGTCGCAACCCGGTGGAACGCGACGACGGCACCGAGACCGGCGTGGAACCCGCCCGACCGGCGCGGGACACCGATGCCTGAGAACCGGATGATGCCGGTGCCCGATGGTTTGGAAGGCCTACGTCTGGACGTTGCCATCTCGCGGATGTTCGGTCTGTCCCGGACCGCGGCAGCGGATCTGATCGATGAGGGTGCGGTCAGTCTGAACGGTGGCGATGCCGCGCGGTCGGAGAAGGTCCGCGCCGGGTCGTGGCTGGAGATCACCATTCCCGACCCGATCGACCTCGCCGCCTCGCCGCCGGTGGCGGTGCCCGGTCTGGCGATCCTGTACGAGGACGACGACCTGGTCATCGTCGACAAGCCGGTCGGCGTCGCGGCCCATCCCACGATCGGCTGGGACGGTCCTACGGTGTCGCAGGGAGTGGCCGCGATGGGACGCCGGATCTCCACCTCCGGTGCTGCGGAGCGGCAGGGCATCGTGCACCGCCTCGACGCGGGTACCACCGGCGCAATGGTCGTGGCGAAGAGCGAGCTGGCCTACACGAGCCTCAAGCGTGCGTTCAAGGAGCGCACCGTGGAGAAGCTCTACTCCGCACTGGTGCAGGGGCACCCCGATCCGAGCAGCGGCACCATCGACGCGCCGATCGCCAGACACCCGTCCTCGGAATGGAAGTTCGCCGTCGTGGCCGACGGTCGAGACAGCGTCACCCACTACCGGACGGTTCAGGCCTACCGGGCCGCCTCACTGCTCGATGTCCACCTCGAGACGGGCCGAACCCACCAGATCCGCGTGCACCTGTCAGCGCTGCGTCACCCCTGCTGCGGCGATACCCTGTACGGCGCGGACCCGGTGCTCAGCAGGCGACTCGGCCTGACCCGGCAGTGGTTGCATGCTCGCTCGCTCGGCTTCGAACACCCGTCGACCGGTGAGTGGCTCGCCGTCACCTCACCCTTTCCGGCCGACCTCCAGCATGCGCTGGATGTGCTCGACGCCGAGAACTGACGATGCTGGCACGATGGGTCCATGTCCATCATCAAGATCAATGCCATCACCGT
>JBBQFE010000285.1:0-4758 GCA_038321605.1 Mycobacteriales bacterium
CGGTGCCACCGGTCGTCCCATCCACCGCTACCTGCCACTGCCCGGACGATCGGTCAGGATGCGTTGACAGCGTTGGACTCCACAGACTCCCCGCCCTCGCCCACTGCGTTGATCGCGGCGACGGTGAACGTGTAGGTGTCGCTGGCCAGCCCCGCGACCGTCGCACTGACAGCCGGCTGGCCCGAGGAGTCCAAAGCTGACTGCGCGCTGGCAGCGTCGATCGTGACGGGCGTCTGGGCCACTCCCGCCAGGTACGGCGTGATCACGTAGCTGGTGATCGCGCTGCCACCATCCGCGGGCAGCGTCCACACCACGGTCGCCGAACCGGACCCCGCCGTCGCGGCGACGGTGGAAGGTGCGGCGGGCGTCACGGTGACCACCGGCGTGACGGTGTTGGACTCGATCGACTCCGCGCTCGCACCGACCGCGTTCACCGCCGTCACAGTGAAGCCCACGCTGGCGTCGGGCAGCCCGGTCAGCGTCACCGTGGTCACCGGCGGAGCGCCGGTGACCGTGATTGGAGCCAACCCCGTCGTGACCAGGTAGGGGGTGATGGTGTAGCTCACGATCGGGCTACCGCCATCCAGGGGAGCAGTCCAGACCAGAGTCACCGAATCGCCGCTGACGCTGGCGACCACATTGATCGGCACATCCGGAACGCTGGGCCCGCTACTGGTCGGCCCGGGCGTGCCGGACGTCGGCGGCGGTCGACCTGAGCTGGGCGCCGGCTGGGTGACGGGCAGCGGCAGGTTGATCAGTGTCGTGATCGGCGGTGTGGTGGACAGCTTGGGGTGCGGCGAGGTGGGGGTGGCCACCGGTCCGGGCCAGCCCGGCGGCGGCAACGCGATCGGGGCTGCGGAAGGGCTGGTCGCCGGCGGGGCGCCGGGGTGCGCGGTCGGCCCGTGGCCGGCGTCGGTCCTGCTGTTCGAGCCCCCGAACGTGAAGCGCAGCGCCTGCGGGCTGAACCGTGCGAAGACCCAGACCGATACGACAGCAAGCAGCACCGCGGTTCCCAGCAGGAAGACGACCATCATCCCATTGGAGTTCGACTCGACGAGGTGACCGGCCGAATCACGGCGCTGCTCATCGCCGCGAGTGTGGCCCTCAGGTGGGCCCACCTCGTCGGTCGTCATGCCCTGACCCCCGAACCTGCAGTGCGCCTCGTCGTCGCCCTGCCATTATGTGATATTGGGTGTAAGCAAAGCGTGGTATCTGTCGCGACTCGCCGTAATCGTATCTGCACAATCGGTTCTCTAAACTTCACATTCGACGCCGAACGGGCGCGATCTGTGCCGGATGGGTGCGCGAACCAGCAGAGGAGACACCACAGGTGGTAAGCCGCGACGGCGAAACCGAGAGCGAAGGCAACGGCCGACACGAGCGCGGAGAGGCGACCAGCCACGACGTCGTCATCGTCGGAGGCGGTCACAACGGTTTGGTGGCAGCGGCCTACCTGGCCCGAGCGGGGCTGTCCGTCCTGGTGCTCGAACGGGCTGATGAGGTGGGCGGTGCGGTCGCGAGCGTGACCCCGTTCAGCGGTGTCGCCGCCCGGCTTTCGCGTTACTCCTACCTGGTCGGCCTCTTTCCGGACCAGATCGTCAGCGACCTGGAACTCAGCCTCGACCTGCGGTCCCGGGTGACCGCCTCCTACACGCCGGTCGACACCGGTCGGGGCCCGCGCGGGCTGCTGGCCGAACGCAGCGAAGGCACGGCCACCGAGGAATCCTTCGCCGACCTGACCGGGTCGGCGGCGGAGTACCGCGCCTGGCAGGACTTCTACGCAGGCGTCCGAAAAGCGGCGGAGGTGCTCGCGCCCACCCTGCTGCAGCCGCTGCCCAGCAGGGCCGCGGTGCTCAGGCTCGTCACCGAGGCGGCCGGCGCCGAACTGACCAGTGCCCTGTTCGAACGACCGCTCGGCGAGGTGCTGGAATCGACGTTCGCCGACGACGTCGTGCGTGGCGTGGTCTTCACCGACGGCCTGATCGGCGCACACACCCACGCCCATGACCCGAACCTGTTGCAGAACAGGGTGTTTCTCTATCACCTGATCGGCAACGGCACAGGCGAGTGGCGGGTACCCGTCGGCGGTATGGGGTCGGTCAGCCGCGCGCTGCACAAGGCGGCGGTCGCGGCCGGCGCCCAGGTCCTGACCGGTGCCGACGTGCAGTCGGTGGATGTCGAGTCGACCACCGGGACGGTCGGCTGGCGGGACCGAGAGGGGATCGAGCACAGCGCAACTGCCCGCTATGTGCTGGCCAATGTGGCCCCCGAGGTGCTGGATCGGCTGCGCGGCAGGTCGCCCCGGACCAAGGTCGAGGGCAGCCAGCTCAAGATCAACATGGTGCTCACCCGGCTGCCCCAGTTGCGCAGTGGCGTCGATCCGACGGTTGCCTTCGCCGGGACATTCCACATCGACGAGTCCTACAGCCAGCTCGAACGTGCCTATGCAGAGGCGGAATCCGGCGTGCTGCCCACCACGATTCCTGCCGAGATCTACTGCCACACACTGACCGATCCGTCGATCCTCGCCCCGGAACTCATCGACGCCGGCTGGCACACGCTCACCCTGTTCGGCCTGCACACGCCGGCGCGGCTCTTCGCCTCTGACAACGCGGCCGTCCGCGCCGAGGCGACCGCCCGTGCCCTGGCTGGGCTGAACCGCTACCTGGTCGAACCGATCGAGGGCTGCATCGCCCTGGACGACAAGGGCGTTGCCTGCATCGAGGCGAAGTCTCCGCTGGACCTGGAATCAGAACTCGCGCTCCCCGGCGGCAACATCTTTCACACCGACCTGCAGTGGCCCTTCGTCGACGAGCCTTCCGATGAGGACCGCTGGGGGGTCGGCACCGACCAGTCGCAGTTGTTGGTCTGCGGCAGCGGCGCCCGCCGCGGTGGCGCGGTCAGCGGGATCGGTGGTCACAATGCGGCGATGGCGGTGCTGGAGCGGGAGAATCGGGTTATGGTCGGCGAGTGAGTCGGCGGGTGGACGGGACGACCGGTTCGACTGGGTCAGCTCGATCAATCCGACGAAGGGGCTGCGGCTTCAGCAGCGCTTCGATGCACTCTCGTGGCCCTCGCCGGCCGATCGGCTGCTCTGAGGGCCGAACCACCGCGCTGCGCAGTTACCACCCGGGCTGCGGTCACCACCACGGCTGTGGTCCGAGCGCAACCGGCCGGTCGGCAGCGGCAGCTTCGTCGATGGCCAGCGCAATCCGGTGATCCTGACACGCCTCGGCGAGCGGGTACGGCTGCGGTCCGGTGCCTGCCACCCACTCCCCCATCGCGGTGAGCAACGTGGCGATGGCGATCTCTTCGTCTGACAGCCGAAAGCCCTGGTAGGGGTTGCGATACAGCACTCGATCCCCGAGTGAGATGGTGTCGAGGTCGTGGCCCTCGAGGTCGCCGTCCGCACCGGTCACCCGACGCTGCAGACGCTGGCGGACCGGCGTTGCGACGTCCTCCAGGCGGGTCAGCTCGTCATTGACGACCTCTCCGACGGTGCCGCGGACGGTGACCCGTCGGCTCATCAGCGGGTGGAACCACTGGCCGTCGGTGAAATCGTAAAGGCCCAGGCGGCCGGTGAAATCCAGGGTGGCGATCGTCTGGCGCACCGGTTCGGTCACCAGCTGATCCGGCCAGCCGTCGCGACCCAACGACCGCTGCGCCGGAGCATGAAAGTCCCTTGCCCGCACGGTGAGCTCGCTGAGCCCGGTGTCGAGCAACCGCCGCAGCACCGCGACTGCGTGATAGCCATGGGTCCACGACAGTTGCGCGGACGTCACCTGGCCGAGCAGGCCGGCCGCGATGACGGTCTGTAGCGCCTGGAATCGCGGCAGCGACGGGTACTGCTCGGCGACCTGAACCAGTTCGGCACCACCCGTGGTCGCCAGGCCGCTCCAGAGCCGCTCGAGATCTGCCACCTCCGCGGCCGGCGGGGTCTCGGTGAGCACCGGCACCCCGCGGCCCGCCAGCTCGGACACGAGCCGGGGGGTGCCGGCCCGCGCCACCGAGGCGACCACGAAGTCGGGCCGCCAGTAGGACAGCAGGTGCGACACGTCATCAGCCGCCGGCACCGACCAGGCGGCGGCTGCGGCGGTGGCTCTTGCCGGGTCCCGGGCGGTCAGCGCGACCACCTCGAAGTACTCGGGCATCAGGGCGGCCAGGCGCAGGTAGAAATCGGCCCGCCATCCGGTGCCGACGAGGCCGAACCGAACCCTACTCATCGGCGACGATCACCACCTCGAGCCGCCGCGGACCGTGGACACCCTCCACCCGGGACAGCTCGATGTCGCTGGTGGCACTGGGGCCGCTGATCCAGGTGAGGGGACGGGTGGGGCTCAGCCGCTCCAGCGCCTGCGGGATCGTCTCGACGATCTGCTCGGCCCGGACGATCAGCAGGTGGTAGTCCGGCACGAGCGTGACGGCGCGACGACCCTGACCCCGCGAGGCATCGAGCACGATGGTGCCGGTTTCGGCAACGGCGACGGCGCAGGTCGTCAGCACCCCGTCGAGTTGGTCGAGTTCTGCCGTGCTGAGCACCGGATCGTCGGTGTAGACCGCTATCGACGACGGCAGTTGGGCCAGTGCCGCCGCGGGGAAACCGTCGGGCGCCACCACCCGCTCCACGCCGCGCGCGACCAGCGCAGCCGCGACCTCGGCCGCCAGACCCGACTGGCTGCACCGGCGCACCGTGGCCTTGTAGTCCAGCAGCCGGTCTGACAGCAGCGTGACCAACTCCGGGCCGTCGAGGATTCCGGC
>JBBQFE010000286.1:0-4756 GCA_038321605.1 Mycobacteriales bacterium
AGCCCATGCTCTACCGTCGCGGCCGGGTGGTGGCGTCGGGATCCGGAGTGGCTGCTGACTCAGCCAGGGCCGACGCTACCCGCGCCCTTGGAGCCCGAACAGGGACTTTGGACTCAGGCGCCGGGCGGGGGAACCTCCTAGGCTTGCGATGGTTGGGAAGACAGCCGTCCGGCGCCGGGTCAACGACACCCGGGCAGCACCCGCTGATGCCGAGTGATCAGGCATATCCCCCTTCGAGGTGCGCCACATGACGAAACTCATCGATCCCGGTCCGCAGGTCGAGCGCGTGAGGTTGCGCTCTGCCGTGCTGGGTTCGTTACGCGCTGCTCGCGCCGACCTGCTCATCTTCGCCAGCCTCATCGTCTTTCTCAGCTGCGCATTCGTCGTAGGTTGGACGCTGTTGTCGCCGGTCGGCCTATGAGTGCGGCGACCGACCCTGTCGTCGGAACCGGTGAAGCGTTCGCGCCGCGCTCCACCGAGGATCAACAGGCCCCGTTGGTCGACCTCTTTCGCGACCTCGCGACGTCCGAGCACGGGCTGTCGGTTCGCGAGGCCGCCCATCGACTGCTGAGCGACGGTTCCAACGAGCTGACGCGGCGAAAGTCCCGACGCTGGCCGCGGGAGCTGCTGCAACAGTTCACCCAACCACTGGCGCTGCTGCTGAGTGCCGCGGCCGTTCTCGCATGGATCGGCGGCACGCCGTCGCTGTCGGTGGCGGTCATCGCCGTGATCGTGCTCAACGCCGCCTTCGCCTTCGTCCAGGAGATGCAGGCAGAACGCGCGGTGGAGGCGTTGGCTGCGTTTCTCCCCGCAACAGCGAACGTGTTGCGCGACGGTGTGCACTTGGAGGTCGAGGCCCGCGATCTGGTCCGGGGTGACGTACTCATCGTCGCCGAGGGCGACCGGGTGTGTGCCGACGGCCGGATCATCAGCGGCAACGTCGAGGTGGACCTGTCGTCCATGACGGGTGAATCGGCATCGGCCACCCGCTCGGCCAATGACGGTGTGCGAGACGGTCCCCTGTTGGAGGCCCGCGACATGCTCTTCAGCGGGACCACCTGCACGAGCGGCGAGGCACGCCTGCTGGTGACCCGGACCGGCATGCATACCGAACTCGGACGCATTGCCGCACTTTCCCAGCAGGGCAGCACCGAACCCAGTCCGCTGGAAAGGCAGGTCCGCCGGGCGACCTGGATCATCGCCATCGTCGCGGTCGGCGTCGGGGCTGCGTTTCTTCCCGCCGGGCTCGCCGCGGGCCTTGGGTGGAGCGCCGCCATCAGCTTCGCCATCGGTCTGCTGGTCGCCAACGTGCCCGAGGGCCTACTGCCGACGATCACGCTGGCCCTGGCCGGCGGCGTCCGTGAGCTCGCCCGCCGAGGCGCGGTGATGAAGCGACTGTCCGCCGTGGAGACCCTGGGATCGACCACGGTCATCTGCACGGACAAGACCGGCACGCTCACTCAGAACCACATGCAGGTGCTGAACGTCCTCATCGGTGAAACTGACCTGATCGTCACCGACGCAGCGGCCAACTACCCGCCCGCAGTGGCCCGGCTCGTGTCGAGCGCGGCGGCCTGCACCACCGCGCAGGCTCCGACGCCCGACCTCCCGGCGGGAGTGGGCGATCCGACTGAACTGGCGATCCTGGGACTCGCCGAGGCGATGGGCCTCGGCGGTCCCTCTGCCGAGCGGGACGCTTCGCGTAGCCACCTGTTCTCCTTCGACGCCGACCTCAAGCGGATGACCACGGTGGATCAGGGCGATCCTCAGGTGACCATCCACACCAAGGGCGGCCTCGAGGCGGTCCTGCAGTGCTGCGTGGCCGTTCTCGACGCCGACGGACGGATCGATCCGCTCACCGTCGAACGACGCACAGCGGTGCTCACCGCTCTGGATCATTACGCCACCCGCGGGCTGCGGGTCCTGGCGGTCGCTGAGCGGCAGTTGGCTGCGACCGACACGATCCCTGAGCTCAGGGCCGACGCGGAGTCCGGCCTGACGCTGCTCGGCCTGCTCGCCATGGCCGATCCACCGCGCCGAGGCGTGGCGCAGGCGGTCACGGACGCGCACGCCGCCGGCATCCGCATTCACGTCATCACTGGCGACTACGGCCTGACCGCCGCCGAGATCGCACGCGGAGTCGGCATCGGCGTCGCGGGCGGCCCGGTCATCTCCGGCCAGCAACTGGCCGCGCTGGACGACCCGGCGCTGGAGTGGGTGCTCTCCGGTGCCGACGAGATCGTCTTCGCCCGCTCGTCCCCCGAGTCCAAACTCCGCATCTGCGAGGCCCTGCGGGCGCGCGGCGAGGTCGTGGCCATGACCGGCGACGGGGTCAACGATGCGCCCGCGCTGCGCCACGCCGACATCGGGATCGCGATGGGACGCTCCGGCACCGACGTCGCCCGGGAAGCGGCAACGATGGTGCTCACCGATGACAACTTCGCGACCATCGTGGTCGCGGTCCAAGAGGGCCGGCGGGTCTTCGACAACGTCAAGAAGTTCGTGCTCTACATCTTCGCCCACGCAGTGCCCGAGGTCGTTCCGTTCCTGATCTTCGCGCTGTCCGGCGGAAAGGTGCCGCTGGCGCTGACCGTCCTGCAGATCCTGGCGATCGACCTCGGCACCGAGACGTTGCCCGCCCTCGCCCTGGGTCGAGAACCGGCCGAACCCGGACTGATGCAGCGGCCGCCGCGCCGGCGCAGTGCCGGTGTCATCGACCGCGGCATGCTGCTGCGGGCCTGGGGGCTGCTGGGGACGATCTCGGCCGCCCTCGTGGTTGCGGCGTTCCTGTACACGCTCACCCGCGCGGGCTGGCACTACGGGGACCCCACCGGCGCGGGAACCGCCCTTCACCACGCCTATCGGCAGGCGACCACCGTCACGTTCGCCGGGATCGTTGCCTGCCAGGTTGGCACGGCCTTTGCCGCCCGAACGGATCGAGCGTCGCTGTCTGCGATCGGGTTGTTGTCCAATCCGCTGCTGCTGTGGGGCATCGCCTTCGAACTGGTTTTCACCGCTGCGGTCATCTACCTGCCCGTCCTGCAGGAGGTCTTCGGCACGGCGGCACTGACCGCTGGGCAGCTGCTGGTCATCGCCCCGTTCCCGTTCGTGGTCTGGGGCGCCGACGAACTGGTGAGGGCGTGGCGCCGGTCGAGGACCGGTCCCATCGCGGCGAACGCCCCCGCCTGACCGCTACCGGCCCGCAGAGCGCCGCTGCATGGTCAAGAGCGCCGCTGCATGGTCAGCTCGCCGCTGCGTGGTCCGCTCGCCGCTGCGATGCAGTCAGGGCTGAATCTTGATCCCGTCCAGCACGAGTCCGAGCAACCGCTCGTTCTGCTCCAGGGTGGCGGCGCGCGCCATGCACATGCCACCGATCAGGTGCATCAGGTCTGCGGCGTCGATGTCGGTGCGGGCAGCTCCGGCCTGTTGCGCCCGGACCAGGACCGACGACGCCGCGGCACCGATGCGGACCCGGGAATCGAGGGCCAACTCCGGGTTCTTCTCGAACGCCTCGCGCAGTTCGGTGAGAAACACCCGCTTGGACTGGGCGTAGCGGATGAAGGCCTGCAGCCACCCCGACAGCGCTGACCACGGCTCGAGATCTACCAGCTTGTCGGCCTCGGCGACCAGGGTGTCGACGTCACTGCGATAGACCGCCTCGACCAGGTCGATCCGCCGCGGGAAATGTCGGTAGAGCGTCCCGACACCCACATCGGCGTGCTTGGCGATCTCCTCCATCGAGGCCTCACCACCACGCTCGGCGAAGGCCACCCGACCGGCTTCGAGCAACCGGTCGTAGTTACGCCGCGCGTCGGCTCGCATCGGCCGACGAGCGTCGCCGCTGCCGGTGGCCGGCGCAGTGCTGGTGGTCATGGGTCGGAGTATTCCCCTTCTGGTTGTGACTTCGAAGCCACAGATTACGACTTGCGTAAACGGAAGCACCCTCCGTATCGTAACCGGAGGAAGCTTCCGCTTCCTACAGCGTAACTCTTGGAAGGCTGGATCCGCCGTATGTCCTCTGACACGGTTCTCAACCCAGACGTCGAGCCGGACCGGTTCGACGTCGAGCGCACACCCACTCGCGAGCCCCGGTTCGACCGGACGGCGATCGTGCTGGCGGTCATCCTGACCTGTCAGCTGATGGTCGTGCTGGACGCCACCATCGTGAATGTCGCACTGCCCGACATGAAGGCAGCCCTGCACTTCTCCGACTCGAGCTTGTCCTGGGTACTCAACGCGTACACGCTCACCTTCGGCGGCCTGTTGCTGCTGGGCGCCAGGGCGGGCGACATCCTCGGTCGGCGCAGCACGTTCCTGACCGGCATCGCCGTCTTCACCGTTGCCTCGCTGGTGGGCGGCTTTGCGACCACCGGCTGGTTCCTGCTGGCCGCGCGGGCTCTGCAGGGCGTCGGCGGCGCGCTGGCCGCACCGGCCTCGTTGGCACTACTGGCGACCATGTTTCCCGAGGGTCGCGAACGTATCCGGGCGATCAGCCTGTTCACCGCGGTCTCCATCGGTGGTGGCGCGATCGGACTGGTGTCGGGCGGAATGCTCACCGAGTGGGCGTCCTGGCGTTGGGTGCTGTTCGTGAACGTCCCGATCGGCGTCCTGGTGTACGTCATCGGCAGGGCCGTACTGCCGGCCTCGGTGCGCCGGACCGGCAGATTCGACCTGGCAGGTGCGATCACCTCGACGCTGGGCATGGGCTCGCTCGTCTACGGCTTCGTCCGGGCCGCCAGCGACGGCTGGGCGGATT
>JBBQFE010000287.1:0-4747 GCA_038321605.1 Mycobacteriales bacterium
CGTCAGCTGACCGCCGGCCGCCCCCTGGCTGACCGCGCCGGTGATCGGCCGGTCAGGCGTCGTCGCCGGGGTGACCGAGGCCGAGGTGGCCGAGGCCGCCGAGGCGCCGAACCCGTTCACTGCGAGCACCCTGAAGGTGTAGGCAGTGCCGTTGGTCAGGCCGGTCACCTGGTAACTGGTCGCAGCACCCACCGGATTGTCCGTGCGGACCACGGTCGCACCGATGCGAATCTGCACCTGGTAGCCGGTGATCGCCGAGCCACCGTCGGAGGCCGGAGCCGTCCACTGCAGCGCGACCGAGGCATTGCCCCGCACCCCGGACACGCCGGTCGGCGCACCCGGCAGACCAACCGGGGTCACCGGGCTGGACGCGGCCGAGGCCGGTCCCTGACCGAACAGGTTCAACGCACGGACCTGCAGGGTGTAGGTCGTCCCGTTGACCAGTCCGGTAACGGTGCCGGTCCTCGCCGACGAGGCGAAGCTGCGCGAGACGGCAACCCCTACCCCGGTCGGAGTGGCCGTGACCAGGTAGCTGCTGACCGCCGGCGAGCCGTTGGCCGCCGGTGCCGACCAGGTGACCGTTGCGGTACCACTGGTGAACGCACCTGCCGAGGCCGTCGCTGTGAGCAGCGTCGGAGCACCCGGAGTTCTGATCAGCACGGTCTGGTCGGTGAACTGCAACGCCTCGATGTTGCGAAGCGTGTCAGTGCCGTCGCCCTTGACGACCACACCCGGCGCGGGAACCGCGCTGGTCGTGTCGCGAACCGTCACGGTGCCGTTGGCGTTCGCCGTGATGACGTACCGGGCGCGGGGCCCGACGAACACCGCGGTGTCACAGTTCAGGCGTGCCACGGATCCGCAGTCGGCCGCGGGAACCGTTGCCGGCGTCACGATCTCTCGGACGGCAACCAGGTTGCCGGTGTCGACGAGACCTGCGAAGACGGCCTGCTGCAGGGTCATACCGGCGGTGCCGGGTCCGAAGGTGCCGCTGGTGGCCTTGTTCTCCATCAGATCCGTCCGACCGATCTCACTGGTCGGGTCCGCCGGGTTGGTGCGCACGGTGATGTGCACCTCGAGCGACCTGTCGCCGTCGATGATCTCGTCCCCGGCCCGGCCGGTGAACGTGTCACTACCGCCGCCGCCGAGCAGGATGTCGCCCTCGCCCCAGACCGGGCCGCTCAGCGGGCAGACGCCGCCGGTCGACAACGCCGCGGTCTGGGCAGCCGTGCCCAGCCACGATGCAACCGGTGGCAGCAGCGCACCGAGACCCGCTATCCGCGCAACGCCGGCCTGATCGAGCGCGTCGCAGCCCTGGAAGCCACCACCGCCGATGAGCCTCGGAGTTGCCAGCACGCCGTCGGTCCCCTTGATCACGTCGTTGAACGGACCACCGGAATCGGCTTCGGTCTCTTGCCAGCGATCACGGTTGACGATCACCTGGATCGGCAGACCACCCAGATTGTTGTTGATCATCATGTCGTCGTCGGCAGCGACGGTGTTGAACTGGTGGAATGCCCAGTCGAAGCCGCCGGCACCGGCGTTACGGTCGATGGCCGCGTTCTGCGCCATCACATCGTCGCCACCCTCGGCGTCGTAGTCGTTCTCACCCGGTTGACCGATGAAGATGTCGTTGCCCGGTGCCGGTTCACCCGGATCGTCGAAGAACGGCGCGCCGTGATCGCCCTGCAGCAGGTCCTGACCGGTGCCACCCTCGATCCAGTCGTCACCGCCATCGCCGAACACCGAGTCGGCACCCTGACCGGCGATGATGAAGTCGTTACCGGGACCGGCGAAGGTCTCGTTGTCGTTGCCGCCACCGTTGAGGAAGTCGGCACCGTCGCCGCCCAGCACGATGTCATTGCCCGGACCGGCATCGATTGCGTCGTTGCCCGGGCCGCCCTTGAGCACGTCGGCGCCGTCGAGATCGGTGATCACGTCGTTGCCGTCACCGCCGAGCACTACGTCGTCGCCACCGGCACCCTCGATGACGTCGTTGCCGGCGCCACCCCAGAAGGTGTCGTTGTCGACGCCACCGTTGATGCGGTCCGCACCCGAGGTGCCGTTGTACACCGACTGCCCGTTGATCCCCGAGGGGTTCACCGAGTTGATCAGGCGGTACGCGATCGTGCCGTCCGGCTTGCGCAGCAAAAGCTTGCTCTCATCGCAGTCCGTCGTCGGATCGTCGGCCACCGTTGACCCGGAGGCGACGAAGCCCGCGGGTGTGCCGTTGAGATTGGCCAGTTGGAACTTGCAGTCGGCGGTGGCGAACGCATCGGCCTTCAACGTGTTCGTGCCGTCGGTGTTGCGCTGGATCAGCTCGGCGAAGGAGTTGCCCTCCAGCTGAGTGCGCAGGTTGAGCCCAGGCGTGCGGGCCAGGTAGTACAGCCGGTCGCCGTCCTGCAGATTCTCCAGCTGATTCTGGAACACGTAGTTGAACGTGCTGCCCAGCAGTCCACCGTTGAGGTTGGTCACCTCCGCCAGACCACCCACCCAGAGGTCCACATCGTCCAGACCGGTGGTGGTGAGCCCACCTGAATCGGCCCAATCCCCGGTACCGAACATGAACGCAGCGGCATCGGCAGGCGGCACATCGGCCGGGATCGGCGGTGTCGCGGTGGGATTGCCCGGGAAGGGATCGACGATCGCCCGTGCCGCGGCCCGCTTGGCGGCGGCGGTGGTGACATCGTCGGGCGTGCCCAGCACACCGTCGGGACCCGAGTCGCGAATCGTCGGGTGCGTTCCGTACGCAGCGACGAAGTTGATCAGCGACTCCTGGTGCTTGAGGTGCTGCCCGAAGTCCGCCCAGCTCGTGTACGGCGCGAGTTGCGCGTCGTTGGTCGCCGCGTGGATCTGACGCCTCACGTCGTTCAGGGGTGGGACGCCCGCATCACGTGCGCGGGTCAGGTTGAGGGTCGGCAGATCGAGGGGAAGTCCCAGCAGGTTGTTCCGCAGGGTCTCGGTGACGAACTCGTCCAGTTCGTTGCCGGTCTGGTCCGACGAGCCCATCACCACACTGCCGGCTGCCTGTTCAGGTGTCAGCGTGCCGGCCGCTCCGCCGTTGAAGAATTCCGGTGGATTCAGGAATGCGGTCAGCAGTGGCACTGAATTGTCGTGCTTGACCCCGCTGGCGTCGACGTTCGTCCGCGCCACCGTGTCGTCCAGCATGGAGTGCCCGAAACGGTAGACGGCGTGCGCGAACTCGGCCTTGATCGCCGGGTTGATGTCCGGCGAGTAGACGTGGAACGGCCGAACCGCCGGTTGCACCTTGCGGGCGAACTCCTCGAAGACCGCGTGCTGGTACTCCATCTCGTTGACGAATCGTGCGGCCTGGAAGAGGCGCTCGCCGTTCCAGCCGTCCGGAGTTCCGACGTTGGCCAACTTCCATTCGGCCAGAGCAGGTACGCCGGTGCTCGGGTGATCAACGGCGTCCTGTTGCAGAACGTGTTCGACGTAGTCGATCAGCCGGTTGTGCTCGGAGTGGAACACCTGATGGATCGTCGACAGCGCGATGTTCTCGTTGCACCGACCGTCGCCGCAGATGAAGTGCGCGTTGAGCATCTCGTCGTCGTAGGTGTTGGCCGGTTGGTTCGCGAAGTCCGCGGACGGCGTGTTGTCGGCGTCCGGGGTCGGGAAGGTGTCCGGTATCCCGTCGTTGTTGGTGTCACGCTCGGACGGGTCGGCATTGTGCGCGATGTCGGTCAGGAACGGCGTGTCGAAGTGCAGGACGTTCGCCGGGACCAGTACCGGAGCGGCGGTGTCACCCTCGACCAGTCCGGTGGTGGTGACGTACTGCGGCAGGCCCCGCAACGGTCCGGGCACGAACTTGCCGTAAGGATCGGTCGCGATCATCGGCACATTCGTGACATCGGTGTCGACCAGCTGCAGGCCGAGCAGCTGGGCTGCCTGCAGCTTGACCGCCGCCCAGGTGCCGATTCCCGTTTGTCCGTCGGGAGAATTGGCGTAGGTCTGACCGGCGGGCAAGCCACCGAGCAGCTTCCCAGTGGACACCGGGCGGCCGAGGCTGTTGTTGGCGTACTCCCGCAAGAAGACCTGGTGGGAGGCATGCGAAGCGTACGTCTGGCTGTTGTCCACCCAGGGGGTGTCGGTGTTCGTGGCATCGGTGATGTCATCCGCGGTACCCAGGACGCCATCTGGTCCCGGCTGATTCTGTGCCCGGGTGAGCACCATGAACGCCTGGCTGGGCGGCACCTCGTCGCCGGTGTTCGCCTTGCCGTCCGGGCCCAGCGTCCGCAGCGGATCGTCGGCCCGCAGCGGTACGAAGACGGTCGCGCCGCTCTTCACGGTCTGGTCGACCCCGTGGTCGAAGAACTGGCCGAAGAAGGTGAACAGCGAGTTGTACGGCGGGGACAGCCCGACATCTGTTGTGACGTTGGGGATGAAGAGGGTCTGGTGCGAGGGCACGCAACCGGTCGGGACGCCTACGACGGGCGGATCCGCGGTCGGATCCGGGTCGGTGGTGCACGCCAGGGTTCCGAGCGAGCCGTGCTGGGCGCGCACCGGGAAGGCCGCGGCAGCGACCGCTGCCGGGTTGGTCGAGGTCTGATCGACGATGAGGTTGCTGATGACGCGCGGCTGGGAGTCGATGACGACGTTGCCGGCGAGCTTCTGCTTGTAGCTGGTGGGCCCGGGAGGCCCTACCGGAAAGGCGGCCGTGATCGGTTCGGCGTCACGGAACGTCGGATTCGTCAATCGCGGAAAGGTCTGATCCGCCGCGGCGAGGCTCTCG
>JBBQFE010000288.1:0-4740 GCA_038321605.1 Mycobacteriales bacterium
CCGGGGTACCCGCGCATCGTCGAACCACAACTGACCGTTGTCGACACCGTTGAGTCCGGCCTTCGGTCCGCAGTCGGCTACCCGCACGCCCGGTGACACGCTGCCGTCCGGTTCGCGGATCGGACAGAGCAGTGCGTGCACACCGTGGCTGCCTTCCGCGGTGATCAACTGGGCGAAGACCACCGCCAGGCGGCCGTCCTCGGCGGCATTTCCGATGTACTCCTTGCGGGCGTCGTCATCGGGCGTCCGGATCACGAACTCGTCCGTCGCGCTGTCGTAGGTGGCGGTCGTGCGCAGCGCGGCGACGTCCGAGCCGTGGCCGTGCTCGGTCATCGCGAAGCACCCCAGCAGCCGGCCGGCGGCGATGTCGGCGAGGTGCGCGCTGTGATGGCGCTCGGTGCCCAGGTGCAGCACCGCGCCGCCGAACAGACCGAACTGCACGCCCACCTTCACCAGCAGGGACAGGTCACCCATGGCCAGCATGTCGAACGCCGTGATGGAGGCGCCGATGTCTGCATGACCACCGTAGGCAACCGGGAACCCGTAGCCGGTAAGGCCATCCGCACAGAGCGCGCGCAGCTGGGCCAGCGTGCGGGTGCGTTGCTCGGCGATGCTGAGGCCAAACGTCGGCTGGAAGAGGTCCTGGTCTGCCAGCTTCCGGGCGGTCTCACGGACGTCGGCCCACCGGCCGTCAAGGTGCCGCTGCAGTTCGGTCATGATCTTCCCCGTTCGGTTCTTCCGGGCTGGCGCCGCGCGGCGCCGGAATAACTGGGCGTGTCTGGGCCGACGACGACGGCGGCTCCGCTCCACAGCAGCGAGGTCAGGCTCTCGGTCAGCTGCGCGCGGCTGAGTTGGCCCGGATTCTCCAACCACCAGTCGCCTGCCGCCTTGATGAAGCCGACGATGGCCGTGCCCCAGGGTCGGCGTGCCAGCTCGTCGGCGGCGGCGCGCCCCGACGTGTCATCGATCGGCGCGCTCAGCCGGATGATGTCATCGACACGGGTCGCGATGATGCCGGTGTAGTCGACCCGCCGGGTGCTGCCCGCCTGCTCGAGGACGGGATTGCCTACCACGAAGCGATAGAGCTCGGGCCGCTTCTCCAGCAGGGCGAGGTAGGTGTCGATGCCGGCCGCCACCATGCCCCGGGGTTCGGGCTGGCTCGCCATCCGCGCGGCCAGCTGCTCTGAGAAGTCGCCCGCCATCTGCTGCCCGACCGCGCGGTACAGGTCCGCCTTGTCGGCGAAGTGCCGGTAGAAGACTGCTTTCGAGGTGCCCGCCACCGCGGCGATCTGGTCCATCCCTACCGAAGCTCCGTGCTGTTCCACCGCGCTGATGGCTGACTGGACGAGCTCGGCGCGGCGGCTCTGACGGTGGGCGTCCCACCGCGCTGATCGTCCGTCGACGACAGGTTTCTTGGCCACGCCCGCCACAATATCCGATACCACCAGTTACAGGTACTGCTACGTGGCGCTGACCACGGCGGTAGCGTGGTGAGATGACCAGCCCACCAGCCGCCACCGAGCGGCAGGCAGGTCCGCCAACGCCAAGCCTGCGCGCCCCGGTCAACCTGGTCAGTTCCCGCGCGATCGACTTCTGGACGACCCGGGCGCTGCTCGGCTGGTTGGTTCCGATCGGCCTTCAGGTGGGCATCCTGTTCCTCGCATCGACGGCCAGCCACCGCGGCGCCAACGTCGGCGTACTGGTCGCCACCGCGCTGTTGGCGACGGCGCACCTGGCGGTCATGCCGCGCTGGCGGTTCCGGGTACATCGTTGGGAGGTGAGCGCCACCGCCTGCTACGCGCAGTCCGGTTGGATCACTCAGCAGCGGCGGATCGCTCCGCTCTCGCGGATCCAGACCGTGGACGCCGAACGCGGACCACTGGAGCAGCTGTTCCGGCTCGCCAACGTCACCGTCACCACCGCCTCGGCCGCGGGGCCGATCAAGATCCGCGCGCTGGATTCCGCGGTGGCCGACCGGCTCGTCCAGGAATTGACCGCCGCGGCCGGTGCCGGCGACGCAACATGACCAGCGATGCCCCATGACCAGCGGTGCGCCATGACCAGCGATGCCCCGCCGGCCGCGGAGTTGGCGCTGCCACTGCCCGCGGTGGCCTGGCGACGGCTGAGCCCGCGGATGCTGCTCATCCATCCGGTGCGCGAGGTGGTGCGCTTCATACCGGCCCTGGTGGGGATCTTCTTCGCCGGCGGCAGCAGCCAGGGTGGCGGTCACTGGTGGAGCCTGGGCGCCCTGGGCGTGGTGCTGGTGCTCAGCGTCATCCGCTGGGTCACCACCCGCTACCAGATCACCGCCCAGCAGGTCCAACTGAGAACCGGCCTGTTCCGAAAGCGGATCATCACCACCCCGGCGGATCGGGTGCGCACCGTGGACGTGACCGAGCATGCACTGCACCGGGTGCTCGGACTGGCGCGGGTGTCCATCGGCACCGGGACGTCGGACCGTAAACGTGAGGCCCTGGTGCTCGACGGTCTGAGTACGGGTGAGGCCCGCGCCCTACGCAGCGAGTTACTGCATCGGGCACCGGCGGGTGGCCCCTGGACCCTACCGACGACGATCGAGCCAGCCGGTGCAGAGACCGAACTCGCAAGGCTCGATCCGACCTGGGTGAGGTTCGCCCCGTTCACCCTGTCCGGGGTGGTGACCGCGCTGGCGGTGGCCGGCTTCGCCTGGAACAGCCTCAACCAGTCGCACATCACCGCCGGCGACGTCGGCGCGATCCAGACAGCGCTCGGCCAACTTCGCGGATTCCCGGTGTGGCTGCTGGTGGTGCAGGTCGTGCTGGGCGTCGTGGTCGTCATCACGGCGTTCTCGGTGGTGGGTTACCTGCTTGCGTTCTGGCGCTTCCGGCTCACCCGGCACCCGGGCGGGACCCTCCAGGTGACGCGCGGCCTGATCACGAACCGGTCCACCAGTATCGAGCATCGACGCCTGCGCGGCGTGAGCGTCAGCCAGCCGCTGCTGCTGCGCGCCGTCGGCGGGGCCAGGCTCACCGCGGTGGCGACCGGCCTGCGGGTGGGACGCGGGTCTGAGCGCGGCGGCACGGTGCTGACACCGCCCGCCCCGCTCGCCGAGGTGAGCGGCGTCGCGGACCGGATCCTCTCCGGACCTGGTGCCGAACAGGCCGTCCGGGCGTCGCTGATCCCCCACCCCCGCTCGGCGCTGCGCCGCAGGCTGGCTCGTTCCAGCGGCGGGTGGCTGGTGCTGTCACTGGTCCTGGGTGCGCTCTGGCGGTGGGCCGGCTGGCCGATGCTGCTCGCGGGGATCGCGACGGGCGCCCTGGCGCTCTCGTTGGCGCTCGGCCGGGATCGGTATGCGGCGCTGGGACATGCGGTGTTCGGGGACTTCCTGGTAACCCGCTACGGCAGCCTGGACCGGCGGCGGGAAATCCTGCAGATCGACTGCATCATCGGCTGGAACTTCCGCCAGACGATCTTCCAGCGCCGACTCGGCCTGCTGAGCACCGTCGCCACCACCGCGGCCGGCCGGCAGGGCTACCGGCTCGACGACCTCGACCCGGACGAGGCCCTCCGGGTGGCGCGGGCCGGCACCCCGGGGCTGCTGGACGAGTTCGTGGTCTGGCGCTGACCGGTCCGGCTCCGACCGGTTCCGGCACCGGGTTAGGGTGCAGGCATGCCTGACATCGACCCCACATTTCGCGCGATGCCACTGTGGAGGCTGGCCGACGCGGCCCTGTCGCGCGCGCGGGACCTCGGCGCCTCCCATGCGGACTTCCGGTTCGAGAGGATCCGGGTGGCGACCATGTCGCTGCGCGACGCCCGTCCCGACTCGACCAGTGACTCCGAGGATCTGGGGATGGCAGTACGGGTCGTACACAACGGCGCCTGGGGGTTCGCCAGCGGGATCGAACGCACGCCGGAGGCAGCCGCCCTGCTCGCCGAACAGGCGGTGGCGACCGCCAAGGTGAGCCGGGTGCTGAGCTCGCGGCCCGTCGAGCTCGCCGCGGAGCCGGTCTACACCGACCGGACCTGGATCTCGAGCTACGACATCAACCCGTTCGACGTTGCCGAGGCCGATCGGGCCGCCCTGCTGACCGACTATTCCGAGCGCCTGTTGAGCGCCGACGGGGTGGACCACGTCGATGCCGGCCTCACCCAGGTGCTGGAGAACAAGTTCTATGCCGACCTGGCGGGAACGTCCACCACCCAGCAGCGGGTACGGCTGGAGCCCCGTTTCACCGCGGTGCAGGTGGATCTTGCCGGTGGCGGATTCTCCTCGATGCGATCGCTGGCACCACCGGCCGGACGCGGCTGGGAGTATCTGACCGGCACCGGCTGGGACTTCGCAGCTGAACTGGCCGAGATCCCGGAGCTCTTGAGCGAGCATGCCAAGGCACCGTCAGTCACGGCGGGCCAGTACGACCTGGTCATCGACCCGTCGAACCTATGGCTGACGATCCACGAATCCATCGGCCACGCGACCGAACTCGACCGGGCCCTCGGCTACGAGGCGGCCTACGCCGGTACCTCGTTCGCCACTTTCGACAAGCTGGGCAGCCTGAAATACGGCTCACCGCTGCTGAACGTGACCGGGGATCGCACCGTCGAGCACGGGCTCGCCACCATCGGTTGGGATGACGAGGGCGTTGCCGCGTCGACGTTCGACCTCGTGCGGCAGGGCACCCTGGTCGGTTACCAGCTCAATCGGCAGATGGCCGCCGACAACGGCCTGGGCGCCTCGAACGGCTGCGCGCTGGCCGACTC
>JBBQFE010000289.1:0-4737 GCA_038321605.1 Mycobacteriales bacterium
CCAGGGCCGCATCCAGGACCTGCCGGGGCTTGTAGTTGGCAGGCAGGATCAGCACGGTGTCGTCGCCACCGGCCAGCTCATCGAGGCTGACACCGGCCCGGTCGGCGAACCGGTGCGTCCCGGGTACGAAGGCCCAGATCGGGAGCACGGCCAGCGTCAGGCTCGCGAGCTCGATCGGTGGTTGTTCGGTCGAGATGGCCAGGTCGGCGCGGGTCTGCAGCGCGTCGTAGACCCGGCTCGGCGCCTCTTCCAGCAGGGCGGGAAACGGATCGTCAGCGCCGATGGTGGCGATGAACGGGGCGATCACGTCGGTCAGAGTGGTGGCCGGTGCGGCGATCCGGATCCGGTCGAGGCGTCCGGCGGCCAGGGCGCTCGCCGCGCCGCGAACGGCTGCGGCGCGGTTGACGAGGTCCCGGGCCAGCGGCAGGAACTGCTCGCCGGCCGGGGCCAGCACGAGCCTGCCCTTGCGCCGATTGAACAGCGCGACACCCAGCTCTGCCTCGAACCCCGCCAGCTGGCGGGACAGCGACGGCTGAGCGATCTGCAGCGCCGCCGCGGCTGCGGTGACCGAGCCGGCGTCCACCACGGCGAGAAAGTAGCGCAGGGACCGAAGTTCCATCTGGATGCCCGTTCCCGTTGCTGTGCAGTCCATACGTCTGAGGCATGGCCGCT
Source organism: Mycobacteriales bacterium (assembly GCA_038321605.1). GTDB lineage: Bacteria > Actinomycetota > Actinomycetes > Mycobacteriales > Jatrophihabitantaceae > Jatrophihabitans_A. Next base: position 673 of record JBBQFE010000289.1, read on the forward strand.
AGTCGATGCCAGTATTGGACAGCATAGGGCGAGGAGACAAAAATGGATCACGCCACCGCATCGAACTCAGCCTGGGAGCGTGTCATGTCGGACCATGCAGCTACGGAATCCACAGCGCCCGCCACAGTGCCTGCCACAGTGCAGCCCAGACCGGCCGTCGAGCAGAAATTGGTGTTGGCCACCGCGATCCCCGGGCCACGGTCCATCGAGCTGCACGCCCGCAAGACCGCGGCGGTCTCGTCCGGTGTCTCGACCGGGCTGCCGATCTACATCGAGCGGGCCGGCGGCGGCATCCTGGTCGACATCGACGGGAACCAGCTCATCGATTTCGGCTCCGGCATCGCGGTCACCACCGTCGGCAATGCTGCGCCCCGGGTCGTCGAGCGGGTGCAGCAGCAGGTCGCCGATTTCACCCACACCTGTTTCATGGTCACGCCGTACTCGGAGTACGTCGAGGTCTGTGAGGCGCTGAACGAGTTGACCCCGGGCAGCCACGAGAAGCGCTCGGCGCTGTTCAACTCCGGTGCCGAGGCGGTGGAGAACGCCATCAAGATCGCTCGGGTGCACACCGGTCGGCAGGCCGTCGTCGCCTTCGACCACGCCTATCACGGCCGAACGAACCTGACGATGGCGCTGACCGCCAAGAACATGCCGTACAAGAACGGTTTCGGGCCGTTCGCCAACGAGATCTACCGGGTGCCCATGGCCTACCCGTACCGCTGGCCGACCGGCGCCGACAACTGTGCCGAGGAGGCGTTCGAGGCGTTCGTCAGCGCCGTGCATGCGCAGGTCGGCGAGCAGAACACCGCCGCGGTCATCATTGAACCGATCCAGGGCGAGGGCGGCTTCATCGTCCCGCCGGACGGCTACCTCAGCATGGTCGCGCAGTGGTGCCGCGAGCAGGGCATCGTCTTCATCGCCGACGAGATCCAGTCCGGATTCTGCCGGACGGGTGACTGGTTCGCCTCCGACCACGAGTCCGTCGTGCCCGACCTGATCACCACTGCCAAGGGGATCGCGGGCGGCCTGCCACTGGCCGCGGTGACCGGCCGCGCGGACATGATGGATTCGGTACACGCCGGTGGCCTCGGTGGCACCTACGGGGGCAACCCGGTGGCCTGCGCCGCCGCGCTCGGGGCGATCGAGACGATGAGGTCCGAGAACCTGGTGCAGCGGGCCCGCGACATCGAGGCGATGTTCCTCCCGAGACTGCAGCAGCTGGCGTCGAAGTACCCGCAGATCGGCGACATTCGCGGTCGCGGTGCCATGCTCGCGGTGGAACTCGTCAGTGATCCCGTCACCAAGACTCCCGACGCGGCCCTCGCGGCGGCGGTCAACAAGGCCTGCCATGCCGCCGGCCTCGTCACCCTCACGGCCGGCACCTACGGCAACGTGTTCCGGTTTCTGCCGCCGCTGTCGATCGGCGACGACCTGCTCAACGAAGGTATCGACATCCTGGAGCAGGCATTCGCCACCGCGACCGCCTGATCGAGTTCTGCAACCGAAAGAAGTGCACCTGTTGTCTGACGTCACTCCGTTCTACCTTTCCGGCACTGCGACCCTGGGCGAGGAGACGCTCGAAGTCACGTCGCCGTGGGACGGCCGGGTGGTGGGCGTCGTGTCGGTACCCACCGATGCACAGGTCGAACAGGCGGTGGCCGATCTGCATGCGGTGCGCCTCGAGGCCCAGGCCACACCGGCCCACGTCCGAGCCGCCGCGCTGGATCACATCTCGGCGCGACTCAGGGAGCGGGCCGAAGAGATCGCAGCCCTGATCACCGCCGAGAACGGCAAACCGCTGGTGTGGGCGCGCGGCGAGGTCGGCCGGGCCGTCTCGACCTTCCGGTGGGCGGCCGAGGAGGCCCGCCGCTTCTCCGGGGATCTACAGCGACTGGACACCGACGCCACCGCCACCGGCAGGCTGGGTGTCGTCCGCCGGTTCCCGCTCGGGCCGGTGCTCGGAATCGCGCCGTTCAACTTTCCGCTGAACCTGGTGGCCCACAAGGTGGCCCCGGCGATTGCGGTCGGGGCGCCGATACTGATCAAGCCCGCCCCGGCAACGCCGCTGACCGCCATGGTGCTGGGCGAGATCATCGCCGAGACCGACCTGCCGGCCCGGATGGTCAGCGTGCTGCCGGTCGCCAACGACAAGATGTCGGCGCTGGTGGCCGACGTGCGCCTGCCGGTCATCTCGTTCACGGGCTCCGGTCCGGTCGGCTGGGCCATCCAGGCGCAGGCTCCCCGCAAGCACGTGACGCTGGAGCTCGGCGGAAACGCCGCCGTCGTGATGAACTCGGACTGGACCGATCTGACGGGTGCGGCGAACCGGATCGCGCTGTTCGCCAACTACCAGGCCGGCCAGTCGTGCATCTCGGTGCAGCGGGTGCTGGTGCACGCCGACATCTACGAGGATTTCGTCGCCGAACTGGTCGCCGCGGTGCGCCGGCTACCTACCGGTGACCCGACCGCGGACGGCGTCCAGGTCGGTCCGGTCATCAACGATGCGGCTGCGCAGCGGATCGTCGAGTGGGTGGACGAGGCACGCAGGGCCGGCGCCCAGGTGCTGACCGGTGGCGAGCGGGACGGCCGGACGGTGGCGCCGACGGTGCTGGCAGACGTGCCTGCCGGCACCAGCATCGCCGACGAGGAGGTGTTCGGTCCGGTGCTCTCGGTGGCCAGCTTCGAGAACCTCGACGAGGCGTTCGCGCTGGTCAACGCGTCGAAGTACGGCCTGCAGGCAGGCATCTTCACCACCGACCTGCAGGTGGCCTTCCGCGCGCACCGCGAGCTCGAGGTCGGCGGCGTCATCGTCGGCGACGTGCCCAGCTACCGGGCTGACCAGATGCCGTACGGCGGCTGGAAGGATTCCGGGGTGGGCCGCGAGGGGCTGCGTTCGGCCATGAATGACCTCACCGAGGAGCGCGTGCTGGTGCTGACCGGCCTCGACCTCTAGGCCCTCCGGGGGATTTGGGAATTTGGTGTCCACCTGTTAGGTTTGCATGAGCAGCCCGCCTAGCGGCTGTCGGATCATGATGTTCGCTACCAAAATCTAGCGTTTCAGATCTGGACTTTGCCCGGCCACTCAGCTGACATTTCAGCGAAACCCGGAGCAGGTAGAAAGAAACAGCCATCGCCACTTTCGTTGTTTTGAGCGTCGCAGAAGGCTGTTGTGTGTGAGAGGAGACGTCCATGGATAAGGACGAAGACTACGGTCCCTGGGACGATTGATCCCAGCTGGACCACCAGGTCCTGAATGACAGCGGCCCTTCCCGGATCCCGGGGAGGGCCGCTGCTCGTCGGTACGGAATCTCGCTGGCCGGGACGACTAGACTTCGGCTCGAACTTGTCCGCGCTCGATGCAGAGGTAACTGGAGTAACCGTGGGACTCGTCGTGCAGAAATACGGCGGCTCGTCGGTGGCAAACGCCGAGCGGATCAAGCGGGTCGCCGAGCGCATCGTCGATACCCGCCGGGCGGGCCATGACGTGGTGGTCGTCGTATCGGCGATGGGTGACACCACCGACGAGCTGATCGACCTCGCCGAACAGGTGGTGCCGGTCCCCGGTGGCCGCGAGTTCGACATGCTGCTGACTGCGGGCGAGCGCATCTCGATGGCGCTGCTCGCGATGGCCATCCAGTCCCTCGGCTACCGTGCGGAAAGCTTCACCGGGTCGCAGGCGGGTGTGCTCACCACCGCGGTTCACGGTAGGGCCCGGATCGTCAACATCACCCCCGGTCGCGTCGAGAACTCGGTCGCCGAGGGCAATGTCGCCATCGTCGCCGGCTTCCAGGGCGTGTCACCGGACACCAAGGACATCACCACGCTGGGCCGCGGCGGCTCCGACACCACCGCGGTCGCACTGGCGGCGGCACTGAACGCCGATGTCTGCGAGATCTACACCGATGTGGACGGCGTCTACACCGCCGATCCGCGGATCGTGCCGAACGCCCGCCGGCTGGAACGGGTCAGCTACGAGGAAATGCTCGAGCTGGCGGCCTGCGGTGCCAAGGTGCTCATGTTGCGGTGCGTGGAGTATGCCCGCCGGTACGGGATCCCGGTCCGGGT
>JBBQFE010000290.1:0-4723 GCA_038321605.1 Mycobacteriales bacterium
TTGGCCACGTACTGCGAGCAGCCCGAGCCGGCGCCCTCGGTGTAGCTGGTGGTGTTCCAGACCTTCTCGGTCCAACCGCGGGCATTGCTCGCCGAAGTCAACGAGGTGCCGCCGACCGCCGTCACGTATTTCGACGTGGCCGGGTAGGACCCGCCGTCGTAGTCGCTGTCACCTGAGCTGGCGGTGATGGCGACGCCCGGGTGATTGAAGTAGCTGCTGTCGTAGGTGTTCTCCGAGCCGTCCTCGGCCCCGCCATAGCTGTTGGAGACGAACTTCGCGCCGCGGGTGACCGCGCGGTTCACCGCGATACCCAGGTTGGACGTGGTGGGCGTCGTGGCCTCGACGAGCAGGATCTTGCAGTTCGGGCAGATGGCCGAGACCATGTCGAGGTCCAGCGAGATCTCGCCGGCCCAGCCGGTGTTGGCGGCGGGCAGCGCCGTGGTCGAACCGGTCTGGCTCACCTTGGTGAAGCAACCGCTGGCCGACGTGCACGCGGGCAGTCCGTACTGGCTGCGGTAGGCGGCGAGGTCGGACTCGGCGCTGGGGTCGTCGTAGGCGTCGACGATGGCCACCGTCTGCCCGGAGCCCGCAGTGCTCGACGGCAGGTTGTAGGCGGACTGCAGGCTGCTCGGGCCGTAGCCACTCGGAGTCGCGTTCGGCGCAACGGCCCGGGGCTTGATCGTGGCCGGCTCGACCGGGTTGGTCTGCTTGATCGCCATGCAGGCGACGTGCCCCTTCGCCGGGGCGGCACACAGGCGGGAGGTGCGGGGATGCGCGGTCGGTGCCGCGACAGTGTTTGCCGCACTCGGAGCGGCAGCGGTGGTACCGGCGGCTCCTGCCACCGAGCCGTGCACCGCTGACGTGAAGCTGAAGGCGGTGATAACCGCCAGACCTACGATCGCGCCTCGTGTTCGACGCGATGTGGTGGGAAGCGACATCCGGGTTCCTTTCGGTGAGGACTGCACTGACCTGCTCCCGCGCGACCTGCGCACCCCGGTTAACCCGATGCGAGATCCCGGCCTACATCGACCGTCCCGGCGCGGAACGCTAGCGATAGCCCCGTATCGCGTCAATGGGTGAAATCACCCGAACAAGAACTTTGCCGCAAGGTTTACCCCGCCGAAATACGGCCCCGGTTGGGCCTCGAACTCGGCGGCACCGCAGCGAATTGGCGTTGCGGTGCCAGTGACCGCGGTCCGCGCAGCGATGCGGGCTCAGCGAGCGAGCAATTGCTGTACCGAGCTCGGACGAGCGATACCCGGGCGCAGGTTCGGTGCGTCCTCGGCAGCCTGGTAGCCGGTGCGCAGCGGCAGCACACCGGCCCAGGCGTCACCGGCCACGTCGTCCTCGGGATCTTCCGACCAGCCGTCGGAGACCTTGTACGTCCAGTCCTGGATGTCCAGTTGCAACACGAGTGTCGCGGCGAGTTCACGAGCGGTGGGGCGTCGGATCTCGGCAACGCGGCCGGGGATCAGCGCCTCGGTCAGGGTATCCAGGGCCTCGGACTTCTGATCCTCGCCCAGCGGCCGGCAGGCCCCGAACACCACCGCGCTACGAAACTGCATGGACGACTCGAACGCCGACCTCGCCACCACCAGGGCGTCCAGGGCGGTTACGGCGGCACACACCTGCACCCCCGTCGCCAACTGCCGCAGCCAGCGCGACCCGGTCGACCCGTGCAGCAGGATGTTTCCGTCCCGGTAGGCGACGGCAATCGGAATCACGACAGGCCGCTGCTCATGGGTGAAGCCGACGTGCGCCAGGGCGGTGTCGGCGATCAGCGCAGCCAGGTCGGACAGGTTCCGCTCCGGGAACTTCTCCGGCATCCGGGACGGCGTGATGGGGTTCATCGGCGCATCATAGGGAGCCGGCTAGCGGTTCGGCGTGCCAGGGTGCGGGTGCGGGTGACGGATCATGACCAACGCTTCGGCGGCACGGTTCCCGATCGCGGCGTAGCTGTGTTCGGTGTCCGAGGCCCAGTGCCCGTAACCACCGGTGTCGATGCGGATCTCGGCGCCGACCGGGCCCACCAGGACACTGCCGCGAATGACCATCAGATGTTCGGTCACTCCCGGTCCGTGGCCGGGCGAGATCTGGGTCGCGCCGGTTGCGATCTGCAGCCGGTACAGCTCGGTACTGGTGGCAGCGTCGTCGATGACGTCGATCAGCGTCGCCGTGACGGCCTGGCCCCGCAGCTGTGCCGGCGTGGTCAGCGCGGACGCCGGGGGCGAGGTCAGTAGGGCAGCCAGCGGCACTCCCAGCTGAGCTGCAATGGCGTAGACCGTCTCCAGGGTGGGATTGCGGTTGCCCGCCTCGATCCGTGACAGGGTGGCTTTGCCGAGGCCGGCGCGGGCGGCCAGTGCAGACAACGACCATCCACGCTGCTTGCGCAGTGCGGTGATGCGCGACCCGAGGGCGCGAGCCAACTCGTCGGACTCGGCCGCCGTCACGCTGAGCGACGGTCGCTCGGGTGCGTTGTCAGTGGCCATCCAGGTATCGTTCCACAAATGGAACGACTGCATCCACTGCTCGCCGGAGCGGTCACCGCGCTAGTCGGTTTCACCAGTTCGTTCACCGTGGTGCTGGCAGGGTTGAGGGCGGTCGGCGCGAACCAGGCGCAGGCGGCATCCGGCCTGCTGACCGTCTGTGTGGTGATGGGGCTGCTCGCGATCTGGCTGGGCTGGCGGCACCGCATTCCGATCAGCATCGCCTGGTCGACTCCAGGCGCCGCGCTGCTGATCGCCACCGGGCCGGTCCGTGGCGGCTTCGGCACCGCTGTTGCCGCCTTCGCCATCTGCGGCGCACTGATCGCGCTGACGGGCCTGTTGGCTCCGTTACGCCGGCTGGTGCTGGCGATTCCGAGACCGATTGCCAACGGGTTGCTCGCCGGCGTCCTGCTGGAACTGTGCGTGGTGCCCGTGACGACGGTGGTGCATCGGCCGGCGCTCGCGATCCCCATCGTGCTGACCTGGCTGGTGCTGACCAGGGTGGCTCGAAGGTGGGCCGTGCCAGCCGCGATGGCGGTGGCGATCGCCGAGATCCTCAGCAGCAGTGGTCACAGTCAATTGTCGACCGGGCAGCTGGTCCCGACGCTGACCGTGACCGCGCCCGCGTGGTCCGTCACGGCGCTGACGTTGGGGGCGTCCCTGTTCATCGTCACGATGGCGTCTCAGAATGTGCCCGGCATCGCGGTCCTCGACGGATTCGGCTATCAGGTGCCGGTACGTCCGATCCTGGTACAGACCGGGATCGGCACCGTGCTGGGAGCTGTTTTCGGTGGCCATGTGGTGAATCTGGCGGCGATCAGTGCCGCCCTGTGCGCCGGTCCGGATGCTCACCCGGACCGAGCCAGGCGCTGGCTGGCCTCGAGCTTTGCCGGAGTGTGTTACCTGATGTTCGGGGTGGCGGCCGGCCTGTTGTCGGCGCTGATCGCCGTCGCCCCACCGGGCCTGGTCGAGACCGTGGCAGGACTCGCACTCATCGCCACGCTGGGCAGCTCATTGGCGGCCGCTTCCGGCGATGAGCTGATCGGGACGGCCGGCAGGTACCGCGACAGCGCGGTGCTGACGTTTCTGGTCACGGCTTCGGGGATCAACGTCGCGGGCATCGGTTCGCCGCTCTGGGGCTTGTTGGCCGGTCTGCTGATGGCTGCGGTGCTGCATCTGCCCCGCGGCCGGCTGCGGTGAACGCCCCGGCTCAGCGACCCAGTGCGCGGTTGACCGCGCCGGCCAGTCGCGAGGGCTTTCCCCTGCGCCGCTCGGCATTGTCGGCCCAGGTCATTGCCTGCAACCCAGCGTTGGCTCCGATCCAGCGCAGCGGTTCCGGCTCCCAGTTCGGCGAGCGGTGGTTGACCCAGGGCAGCTCGGTGAGCTCGGACTCCTGGCGCAGGATCAGCTGGCTCAGGGTCCGGCCCGCCAGGTTGGTGGTGGAGACACCGTCGCCGACGTAGCCGCCGGCCCAGCCGATGCCGGTGCTGCGGTCCAGCCCGACCGAGGCGTGCCAGTCCCGCGCGATGCCCAGCGCGCCACCCCAGCGGTGCGTGATGGCGGCGGTGGCGGTCATGGGCAGCAGCTCGACCAGCGCCCGCTGCAAGGCCGCGAACACCTTGGGAACCTGGTCATAGCCCGGTTTTATGCCCGAGCCGAAATGGTAGGGCGCGCCGCGTCCACCGAAGACCAGCCGCCCGTCGGCCGTCCGCTGGCCGTAGATGATCAGGTGTCTGAGGTCTGCGAAGGTCTCGTGCTCCGACAGGCCGATCTCCTGCCAGACCGGCTCGGGCAGCGGTTCGGTGGCGATCATCAGCGAGTAGACAGGGACGACCGCTCGCTTGAAGCCCTTGAGCTGGCTCGAGAATCCCTCGGTGGCGCGAATGATCGTGTCAGCCCGGAGCGCCCCGAGTTCAGTCAGCACCCTGCCCGGGCGGATCTCTGTCGCAGTGGTGTGCTCGTAGATCGTGACCCCGAGCTGCTCGACCCGGCGCGCGAGGCTGCGAGCCAGCTTGGCCGGCTGGATGACCGCGCAGTGCGGCGTGTAGAGACCGCCCACCACGGCCGGTGCATGCAGGCGCTGCCGTGCTGCGGACGCGTCGAGCAGCTCCAGACCCGGTAGGCCGAAAGCCCGTGCCTCATCGACCTCGTGCTGCGCCCGTTCCAACTGCGGTCCGCTCCGGGCCAGTGTCACCGTCCCGCCGTGACGCCAGTCCGCCGACAGCCGCTCCTCGGTG
>JBBQFE010000291.1:0-4715 GCA_038321605.1 Mycobacteriales bacterium
GCGGCTCTGGATGGGTGGCGAGGGATCGCCCAGCGGTGTGTCCGTCCGGGAGATGACCCCCAGCGCACCGGCCGGCGACGCGGACGCCTCGACGTCCGGCTGGTGGTCGGTGACCACCGAGGACGCGGTTCCGGGCACGGATTACGGGTTCATGATCGACGACGACGAGACCGTGCTACCCGACCCGCGTTCACGCTGGCAGCCGGACGGCGTACACCAGCCGAGCCGGTTCTACGCCGACGACTTTGCCTGGTCCGACCAGGCCTGGGCAGGTAAGGCCCTGCCTGGCGCCGTGTTCTACGAGCTGCACATCGGGACCTTCACCGAGCAGGGCACGTTCGACTCGGCGATCACCCGGCTGGACCATCTGGTCGATCTCGGTATCACCCACGTCGAGGTGCTGCCCGTGAACGACTTCAACGGGGTCTGGAACTGGGGCTACGACGGGGTGCTCTGGTATGCGGTTCATGAGCCCTACGGCGGTCCGGACGGCTTGAAGCGCTTCGTCGATGCCTGTCATACGCGGGGGCTCGCCGTGGCCCTGGACGTCGTCTACAACCACCTCGGACCCAGCGGCAACTACCTGCCGCGATACGGGCCCTACTTCAAGCAGGGCCGAAACACCTGGGGCGATCTGGTCAACCTCGACGGTGCCTCGGCCGGAGCGGTACGGCAGTACATCCTGGACAACGCCTTGATGTGGCTCACCGAGTTTCACATCGACGCACTTCGTCTGGACGCCGTGCACGCCCTGCAGGACACCTCGCCGACTCATCTGCTGGCGGAGTTGTCGGAACGGGTGGAGCGGGAATCCCTTGCGCAGCAGAGGCCCTTGACGCTCATTGCCGAGTCCGACCTGAACGATCCGATCATGTTCACCGACCGGGCCGACGGCGGCTACGGCTTGGACGGCCAGTGGAACGACGACGTCCATCACAGCCTGCACGCGTTGCTGAGCGGCGAGCGGCAGGGGTATTACGACGACTTCGGTTCGCTTGCGGGGCTGGCCAAGGTCCTGACCAGGGCCTTCTTCCATGACGGCACGTACTCGACCTTCCGTGGGCGTGAGCACGGCAAACCGATCGACCGGGCCTCCACCCCCGGTTACCGGTTCGTGGTGTGCCTGCAGAACCATGACCAGGTCGGCAACCGGGCCTCCGGTGACCGGTTGCCCGAGATCGCCGCACCCGGGATGCTTCGCATCGGTGCGGTGCTGCTGCTGAGTTCGCCGTTCACGCCCATGCTCTGGATGGGCGAGGAGTGGGCCGCTTCGACCCGGTGGCCGTTCTTCACCTCGCACCCCGAGCCCGAGTTGGGTGAGGCGACCGCTGCCGGCCGCATCGCAGAATTCGCCGAGCACGGCTGGGATTCCTCGCAGATCGTCAACCCGCAGGACCCTGCGGCCTTCACCTCCGCGAGGCTGAACTGGGACGAGGCCGCCGAGGCCGAACATGCGGCCATGCTGAGTCTTTACCGCGAGTTGCTGGCGCTCCGCCGCACCGTGCCTGACCTGTCGGATCCGAGGCTGGATCAGGTCCAGGTCGACTTCGACGAGCAGGCCCGCTGGCTGATCGTGCACCGCGGTTCGGTCCGGGTGGTGGTGAACCTCGCCGACACGGACCAGGTGATCGCCAGCGGTGGCACTGAGCTGTTGCTGGCCACCGATTCGGCCGCCGTGCTCAGCGCCGACCAGGTCCACCTGCCTGCCCGATCGGCAGCTATCGTCCGCTGACACCGTCGATGAACTCGGCGGTGCACCGGGCGATGACCTCGGGTCGTTCGGCGATGATCCAGTGCCCGCCCGGAACGATCTGGGTCTTCAGGTCTGCAACGTACGGCGCTGGCGCCTGCGTCTGGAACGCGGCGGTGACGAACCGGTCCCGGTCCGGGGCGAGCACCTGAACGGCGACGCCGCAGCTCTTGGGTGCCGCGGGCCTGCGGCGCCCGATATTCGCCCGGTAGAGATTGAGGCCGCACAACGCGTCCTCGGTCGAACGTAGGTATGGCGTCGTGCCGCCTGCCCCTGCAGCGTCGGGGGCCGTCACGCGCACCGCTCGGTCAAGAGCGCCGGCGCGCCAGAGCAGCTCAGGCGCCCGGGGAATCTTGAACCCTGCGATGTAATAGGAGTGCGCGAGCTGCCGCAGGACCGGGGTGAGTTTGCGGCGGTTCCGCGAACGCAGCCCGGCTGCCAGCCAGTGCCCGGCGTAGTCCAGACCTGGACCAGAGACCGAGGTGAAGCTGGCTATCCGAGGCATCAGCTCTGCCTGCGCGGCGAAGTGCCACGCCTGAATCGAGCCCCAGTCGTGCGCCAGCAGGTGCACGGACTGGTCCGCGACCACTGCGTCGAGCACAGCGACGAAGTCCTGCTGCAGATGCTCGAAGCGGTACGCGGCGACGATCGATGGCTTACCCGACGCGCCAGCACCACGGACGTCGTAGCTGATCAGTCGGTAACGCGCTCTGAGCTGGGCGATCACGCCAGCCCAGACCGCAGCGTTGTCGGGATACCCGTGGATCAGCACCAATGGCGGGCCGGTGGGATTGCCGTGCTCGTACAGGGCGATCGGTGTGCCGTCGGCGGACCTGATCGACCGGGTTGTTTCGGTCAGCGGAAGTTGCTGTATTCCACGCGGTCGCGGCCCTCGCGCTTGGCGACGTAGAGCGCGGAATCCGCCAGGTGGAGCAGTCCCTCGACCTCGCTGCCCTGCTGGGGATGACACGCGATTCCGATCGAGGCCGAGAGGTCGCCGATCTCCAACCCCTCCAGCAGTCGAGTCTTCACGCGCAGGTCCCGGATCCGCTGGAGCACGCGGTCTGAGATCGCCAGCGCGTCGAGCGCGTCCACCTTCGGTAGCAGAGCGACGAATTCCTCACCGCCGAACCGGCCGACCGAGTCGTAGGTGCGCAGTTCATCGGTGAGCACGCCGGCGACCGCCTTGAGGACGTCATCGCCCGCGAGGTGACCATAGGTGTCGTTGATGAGCTTGAAGTTGTCCATGTCGATGATCATCAGCGCTGCCGGCGTAGCCGTCCGGACGCTTCTTTCCAGCTCGACGGTCGCTACCCGGTGCCATGCTTGCGCGTTGAGCAGCCCGGTCTTGGCGTCGGTGGTCGCGGCCTCCTGGAGCTCCTTCACCAGCACGCTGCGCTGCAGGATCGACATCGCCGGCACGATGAGCACCACCAGCCAGGGCTCGAAGATCAGCGCGAGCCCGGCGAGCCCTGCAAGGCAGAGCGTCGAGAACTCGAGGAACGAGTCCTGCCAGATGCTGCGGAAGGGCGCCGGCTCTGGCCGGGTCGACAGGAACACTGCTGCGAACACCAGCGAGGCGTTGACCGCAGTGAAGGCCAGGATGGACACGAGCACCGCGACGATCGCAAGGAGCCCCGACGGCAGCGGCGCGGCGCCCGGGAAGCTGAGCAGCGCCGCGTGTGCGCCCAGGCAGGCGAGCCAGACGGTGCACACGTTGAAGATCGCCCGGTGCGGGAGGTTCGAGGCAGGGCGACCTACCCGCAACCAGAGCTGCATGTGCAGCAGGGCGACTACCAGGAAGGCGTAGGAGAACGGCAGGGCCATGACCGCCGCGAAGATCCAGACCGAGCTCATGTCGACGTAGCGAGCGGAGTGGATCCGGTTTCTGGTCTTCTCGACCTTGCTCGAAACTTCTTGGAAGCCGATACTGAGAGCGAGCAAGATGCCGAGGTTGATTACCGCGCGTTGCTGGAACCGAAAATCTGATGCGGCCCAAACACTCGTGACCACCGTCGCCGCGGCACACCCGAGGACGAGGAGGATCACACTTCGGGGGGCAGACCAAAGCGCCCATTTCCGGACGGCGCGGACCGAGGACAAGCTGATGCTCATCTCTGCTCCGCCATCAATGCTCCCCTTGCGATACACGGACGGTACCCGATCGACTACCCATCTGTCACCGTTCAAGAGATGACAGTCGGCTGACTGATACAGCGTTGCGGAAACCGGCGTTGCAGGTCTTCCAGCGCACTGATCATGCCACGGCCCGGTGACACTTATCCGGCGAATGCTGAATAAACCTCACTCCTTCTTAATCCTGTTTGTACCAATCTATCGAAGGGAGAGCGCATGTCTGCCCATGCGTGGCTCCGCTAGGCCGTCATGCCGCCGATAGGAGAAGCAAGCCTCTGATCGACGGCGCGCCAGCCGCACCGAGCAGTAACCGGGATCGAGTCCAGAAGGGAGCACGACATGTCCGCACACGCCTGGCTCCGCTGAACCTCAGCGGTGCCCACCCATCGTCCGACCTAAGCCACACCTTGAAAGGAGCAGCACATGTCCGCACACGCCTGGCTTCGCTGAACACCAGCTGCAGCACCAAAGTCCCTCATCCATCAGCGCAAACCGCATCCGGAAGGAGCAGCACATGTCCGCACACGCCTGGCTCCGCTGAACACCGCATCGGCCTTTCGCATCGAGGTGCTGCCCACTGTGAACCAGCATTGGGAGCCGTCTGATGTGACCAACGAGCGTCCGTAAAATCGGTTACGCACGGTTTCTGCTCAACCTCGGGGAGTTGCGTAGCGCTTTCGTTGCGCCAACCTCGGCCAGCAAATGCATGTTTTCTCCCGCTCCGTGATCATCGATAGGCATCTCGAGAGAAGCCTTGGCCCCCTCGGACAGCGTCCGAGCGCCAGATGGCTCCGTCGGTACGGAGTATTACTAACCGGACATAAATACA
>JBBQFE010000292.1:0-4707 GCA_038321605.1 Mycobacteriales bacterium
AACAGCCCGACGAACTGCTCCCGGGGGAAGAACGTCCCGGCGAAGAAGGGCTCTGCGTCCGGCGTGAGCAGGCAGGTCATCGGCCAGCCGCCCTGACCGGTCATGGCGGTTGTCGCCGACATGTAGACCGCGTCGACATCCGGCCGTTCCTCGCGGTCGACCTTGATCGCCACGAACCCCGTGTTCAACGCCTGCGCCACCGACTCGTCCTCGAACGATTCATGGGCCATCACATGACACCAGTGACAGGCGGCGTAACCGACGGACAGCAGGATCGGGACATCCCGGCGCTTGGCCTCGGCGAAGGCTGCCTCGGACCACTCCCACCAGTCGACGGGATTGTCCTGGTGCTGCAACAGATACGGTGACGTCGAGTCGGCCAAATGGTTTGCCACAAGAATCCTTCCGGGCAGGACAGCCAGTTGCGCTGTTCGTGGAAACGTCAGAATGCAACCAGCGGGGCCGCTGAAACTCCGCCGATCAGCTGGTTTCGGCAGCCTGCTTGATCGCGGCCAGGGTGGCGGGAATGCCTTCGTGGGCAGCCTTGATCCGGTTGTCGATCTCGTCCTGTGCGGTGGCGCCGTACCGGGTCTGGAACCGGTCACGCCCCGCCGGCAGGAACGCCCAGGATTCCGTCAGCCGGGTGCCGGTGCCCTCAGCGGCGAACGTGTACGCCCAGCTCACCAGCTGAGCCCCCACCACGAAGGCGAATTCCCTGCCACGCTCGGCCGCCACCACCTCGCACCGTGTCTCCCAGGTTCGGGTAGGGGTCTCGTTGCGGCCGGTGAAGTGCGCGCCCACCTGAGCACTGTCGCCCTCGTCCCACCAGCAACCGGTGCAGATCGGGCTCCATTCCCCCATCCGGGTCACGTCGGCGACGAGGTCGTACAGCTTTTCGGGGCTCGATTCGACGAAGACCGAATCGGCGAAGGTGTAGTCATTCACCGAGCAAGTCTGGCACGCCCTCCCTGAGTGTGCGATCCACCGAGGCGCCGCCAGACGACGCCGGCGAGCTCAGTCCGGGTCGGCCATGCCCGCGGGCAACGGGCCTGAGTGGACGATGCGTAGCCGCTGGGTGGGCCGGGTCACCGCTACATAGAGGTCGTTGACGCCCTGGGTCGACTCCGCGACGATCTCGCCCGGTTCGACGACGATCACCACGTCGAATTCAAGGCCCTTGGACTGCCGCGCCGTCAGCACCGACAGGCCCACCGTGGGCGCCGCCGCCGGGTCGTCCAGGTCATCGGTTCGGGCGAACCCGGCCAGCGCGTCACCCAGCGCCCGGTGCTGCTCGGTTGACGTGATGACTGCGACCCGACCGGAGCCCAACTGCGCGAACTCGTCGGCGACGAGCTTGTGCACCGACCCATGATCACCTTTCTCGATCGGGTGAAAGCTCGGTGGCCAGTCCCCCGCACGGGCCGACGTCGTGGCCTGGGCCTCTATTCCCGCACTCGCGAGCAGCCGGTCCGCCAGCGCCATCACGATCCCGGGGGTGCGGTAGTTGACGGTCAACTGCTCCTTACGCCACCGGCCACCGACGTGCGGCGCGAGCATCTGGCCCCAGGTGCGGGCCCCGGCCGGTGACCCGGTCTGGGCGGTGTCGCCCACGACGGTCATCGATCGGGACGGGCAACGCCGCATCACCATCCGCCACTGCATGGCCGACAGTTCCTGCGCCTCGTCGATGACCACGTGGGCGAACACCCAGGCTCGCTCGTCCCAGGCACGATCGCTCACGCTGCGCCGCCGACGGGTTCCCAGGTAGCGCTCCGCCAGGACGTCGGCGGTCACCATCTCACCTGCCTCGCCGGCCAGCTCGAGCACGCTGCCGGCGTAGTCGACCTCATACCCGCGTTCGATGGCGGCCTGGGCCGCAGCGATCTTGGCCGGGATCTCGTCCTCGCCGAGCAACTCGGCCAGCTCATCGAGCAGCGCGACGTCCTCTGCGGTCCAGTCCCGGTTCCGGTTGCGGTAGAGCAGCCCCTGCTCGGTGGCGCTCAGACGCGGCGCGGCGGCCTGGAGTCGACTCGGATCGGCGTAGAGATCCTTGAGCAGCTGTTCGGGCGTCATGGGCATCCAGCAGAGGTTGACCTCCCGCCGCACGTCAGCGCTGTCCCTGAGGGTGTTCAGGAACTCCGCTTTGCTGTCGGAATCGAGTTCAACGTTCAGCTCGGCTGCGAACCGGCGTACGAGGCTGTCCAGGATCGCGGTGACGAATGTCAGTCTGGCGATGTTGTGTGGTTTGCGGGTCGCTCGGGCACGGGAACGAGCGGCCGCCACCTCTTCGGGCAGCAGGCTGATCCTGGTCCCGTCGATGTTCAGCTCGCGGGGCCCGCGGGGCACCCGTTGCCGTCCGGCGACGGCAGCGGCGAGCACTTCGGCCATCTCCGGACGTCCCTTGATCACACTGACCTGCGGGGACTCCTCGGCCACGGCGTCGACCCCGGGGTACAGCTGGCCGGTGGTGGCCATCAGCACTCCGGTCTCGCCGAGGCTGGGCAGCACCTGCTCGATGTAACGCAGAAAGCGGTGGTTCGGCCCCACCAGCAGCACCCCGGCCGAGGCGATCCGCTCGCGGTGCTCGTAGAGCAGGTACGCCAGCCGGTGCAGCGCCACCGCCGTCTTACCGGTGCCCGGGCCACCCTGAACGACCAGCACACCCGGCATGGGTGCCCGGATGATCCGATCCTGTTCGGCCTGGATGGTGGCCACGATGTCCTGCATCCGGCCGGTGCGGGTGGCGTTCATGGCCAGCATCAGCGCGCCGTCGCCGTCCACCCTGGTGCCACTGAGGTCGGAGCTCTCGTAGGCGTCGAGGTCCAGGATCTCGTCGTGCAGATCGGTCACGGTACGGCCGCTGGTGATGAGATGCCGGCGGCTGATCGCACCGTGCGGGTCGGCCGGTGTCGCGCGATAGAAGGCCTGGGCCGCAGGTGCCCGCCAGTCCAGCAACATCCGGGCGCCGGAGTCATCTGCCAGCCCGACCCGTCCGACGTAACGCTGAGAATCGTCTGCCATGTTGAGTCGGCCGAAGCACAGCCGCTCCTCCACCGCGTCCAGTCGCTGGATGCGTTCGCTGTGCAGCACGATGAACGCGTCGCGCTCGGTGATGGCCGCCGGAGTGCGGGCGGTGAGCGAGCTGCGCGCGGATCGCAGGGCCTCGGCGACCTCGGTACGGACCTCGTCCAGCCGCTGGTAGAACTCGCCGACCTTCCGCTGTTCACGGGCAAGTTCGGATGACACGTTGGCTTCGCTCACTGTGACCCTTCGGCGCGTACATCTCGTGCTCCGGCTACTGCCCGAAAACCGTGCCCGTTAAATCTAGTCGAGTCCGGCCCCTGAGCTGCCCGCGCTACAGCCACCTCGTCGGATACCGCTCGCGCAGCCAACGCGCCAGCAGGGGATCCACCAGTCGCCACCGACGCGAGTCCTCCTCCCGCTCGACGATGCCGAGCTTGAAGAGCCGCGCACCGGCATCCGCGGCTGTCGTCTTCGGCAGATCCAGGGTGCGACCGGCACGCGATGAGATCGGGGTGCCGTACTCGGCCACCGCACGCAGGGTCTTGCGGCCGCCGATGTCCAGGCCGTCAAGCACCGAACGCGCCTCGGGATCTATCCGGTCCAGAGCAGCGTCCAGGGCGCCCCGCCAGGATTCCGCGGTGGCACGTCCGCCTGCGGGGAGCTGGCTGAAGAGCAGATGCGCCAGCAACATCGCCCGCTGCGGGTGACCCTCGGCAGCGGCCACCAGATCGGGCAGCACGGCAGCCGGGTCTCGTTTGGACAGCGCGAAGCCGGCGACGATCGCTCTGGACAACTCCACCGGATCCAGCCGTCCGAGCCGGAACGTCTGCACCTGACCGTAGAACGGGCGCCCCCGATCATCGAAGGCCGCCGACACCATGCCAGGTTCGCTGCCGCAGAACAGATAGCTCGCGCTGCTGCGCTGGTGCTGGGCGTGCGATCGGATGATGGCCTCTGCGCCCGCGACGTTGACCAGGCTCTGGAACTCGTCGAGCACCACCAGCACCCTGCTGTTCTTGGCCGCGACCTTGAGCGGCAGGTCGAGCAATGTGTGCAACGCGGGCAACGGATCGGTGTCGGGGCGCTCGGCAAGCCGCATGGTGAAACCGGAGCCCGCGACGTTGACCCCGACCTGCGCCCCGGCCAACACCTCGGCGAAGGTCGACCGCAACCGGTGCGGAATGTGCTCTGCCCAGGCCCGTTCCAGTCGAATCACCAGGTCGGCCAGGCTCGCCACGTCGTACAGGTCGACCACGATCGTGGGGATCCGGTCCTTGCGCTCGGTCTCCTCGGCCAACTTGCCGATCAGTGAGGTCTTGCCGAACCTGCGCGGCGCGACCAGGGCGGTGAAGCGGCCGGCTCGCACCCAGTTGCGCAGGGTGTCGCACTCGGCCTGCCGCCCGATCAACTTCGTCGGAGGCACCGGGCCGTCGAAGATGAAGGGGGACGGGTTCTCCCAACTGACCACGGTCACCTCCATTACGTGAGTACGACAGCGCCGTACCAAATTAGTACGCCAAGACCGTACGCCACGGTTGTCGGCCCCGTCGACCACTATGAACCCATGTCCACCACCGCCCCTGCGCCGCCCGTGGTGGACGAACTGGTCCGGGCCGGGGTGTTGCGCGGTGAGCTCGTCGGGCTGGTGGTGAGTGCCGGCCAGGGCTTCGCGGTAGCCGTGCC
>JBBQFE010000293.1:0-4704 GCA_038321605.1 Mycobacteriales bacterium
GTTCACGGGGCCGTTGCTGCTCGGCAGCGCTGCGGTCAAATGCGGCACGGCGGCCGCGACAGCCGGCCTGTGTGGTGCGCAGATGCGCGCCTTCCAGCACCTCGGGGACAACAAGTTCCAGGCGGTCAGCGACTGGCTCAATCCTGTCGGGCCCTGAACCGGTACGGCTCCGGATCCCACCAGGTCCGATCGCGGTCGCGACGACGCGGGCCGTTACACACACCCGAATGCCCGGCAGGCGTAAGCCTCCGTTCGACCACAGGAAGAGGAATCAGATGAGTGCCACCACTGAGCACGACACCATCGCTCAGCCCGAACCACAGCTCACCGCCGAGGACCTGATCGGTCGAGCGACGGCGTTGCGTGAGCGACTGCTGACCGATCAGGATGCAACTGATGAGCGAGGTTCGTACTCGCCGGAGATGCACGAGGCCTTCCGCCAGGCCGGCTTCTACCGCACCCTGCTGCCTCGACGCTACGGCGGCTACGAGTTCGATGTGCCCACCTTCCTCCGGATGATCATCGAGGTCGCCCGCGGTTGCCCGGGCACCGGATGGAACCTGTGCCTGGCGGCGGGCCACGGCCTGCAGATCGGCGGCCTGTTCAACGAGCAGGCGCAGGTGGCCGCGCTGTCGCCCGACGGCGAGTTCGCTGCACCGATGCGGGCTGTGCCGATGGGCACCGCCACCCGGGAGAGCGACGGCAGCTGGCGCATCGACGGCACGTGGGATTATTGCTCCGGCTCGCCGTACTCGACGCACGCCATCGTCGCGGTTCGTCTCGTCGACGAGGGTAAGCCCGCCGGCCTGGGGCTGGCTCTCGTGCCACGGGCGGGCTGGACGCTGCTGGACGACTGGCGGGAGCGGTCCTTCGGCATGCGCGGCAGTGGTTCCAACAGCATCACCATCGACGGTGTCGTGGTTCCCGACTATTTCGTCGTAGTAGGAAACCTGCTCGGCTACGGCAACGAACTGGACGTCCCCGGCTACCGCCTGCACGGCAATCCGATGTATGCGGGCAACCCGATCGGCTATCTGCAGCTGGAGATCACCTCGGTACTCGTCGGGTGCGCCTACGCCGCTTTGGACGAGTACGAGCGCATCCTGCGCACCAAGAAGACCCCTGGGCCGAAGGGGGTGTTCAAGGTCGACGTACCCACCTATCAGCGGTATTGGGGCTTGGCTGCCGGCAAGATCAACGCGGCCGAGGACGTGCTCCTGCGCTGCAGTGAACGGTTCATGCAACTTTGTCGCGAGACCGTCGAGGGTGAATTGCAGACCGAGGATCTGATGCGGCTCAACGCGAGCACCCATCAGGCAGTCAATCTGCTCTGGGAAGCCGTCGAGCTGCTGTTCCGGACCTCGGGCACTAGCGAGGGAGGTCGCAACGGTAGCAGGATGCAGCGTTACTACCGCGACTTCTCGACCGCGCGCACCAACATCGGGCTTCAGCACGAGACCTACGCCGGCATCTACGCTCAGCAACACCTGGGCGTCGAGGTTGACCAACTCGCCTGATCGATTTTTCATGCATATCAGATCGACAGGGAGGCTCGTGTGCAAACAGTTCTGACCTTCGCCCTGCTGGGGCTCGGGTCCGGTGCCCTCATCGCGAGCATCGCGTTGGGCGTCGCCATCAGCTGGCGTGGCAGCGGCACGATCAACATCGCGGCCGGCGCAGCTGTCATGGTGGCCGGGTACTTGTTCTGGGCGTTGCGCACGGGGTTCATGGGGGTCACGCTCGGCACGGTGCCATCACTGGTACTCACACTGCTGGCCATGGTGGTGCTCGCCGTCGTGGTCGAGCTCGTGGCGGTCCGTCCTTTGCGTACTGCCTCTCCGCTCGCGAAACTGGTCGCCTCGATCGGCGTCCTGCTGCTCGTCCAGGCTGGGGTGCAGCTGATCTTCGGGACGGAACCGCTCAGCAGCCCCTCAGTACTACCGGGAAACGTGGTCCGTCTGGGAAGCGTGATCGTCCCGGCGGCGCAGTTGATCCTGGCCGGAGTCGCGGTGGTACTGGCTGTGGGTCTGGCTGTGCTCTACCGGTTCACCGGATTCGGCCTGGCCACGCGTGCAGCGGCTGAGAATGAGGTCTCGGCCTCGCTCGCCGGCTTGGCCCCCAACACGATCTCGCTGCTCAACTCAGTTCTGGCACATGTCATCGCAGGTCTGGTCGGCGTGCTTGCCGCATCGGTCGTCGGCATCAACGCGACCACGCTGCCACTGCTCATCGTTCCCGCGCTGGCCGCGGCGCTGTTCGCCCGCTTCACGTCCTTCCTGATCTGCTGCGCGGCCGGGCTCGCGATCGGCATCGCAGAGTCGTTGCTGCTCTACGCCTCGACCCAGACCTGGTTCCCGACCCAGCACGGTTTGGCCCTGCCGGGCGTCCAGCAATTGCTGGAGTTCCTACTGATCGTCGTGGCCTTGTTCTGGCGGGGCTCCAGCCTCCCTCAGCGCGGTGAGGTCCGGGAGCGCTCACTCCCGCCGGTGCCCCGTCAGGACCGGCTACTGCGTCGGGTGATCCCGCCGGTCGCGGTCTGTGCGGTGGCGCTGATCGTCCTGCCCTCGGAGTTCCGTCAGGCGGTGACGACCGGGTTGGTCTCCACCGTGCTCTGCCTGTCGTTCGTGGTGATCATGGGTTATGTCGGCCAGCTCTCCGTGGTGCAACTGGCGCTCGCCGGGGTGGCCGGCTTCGTTGTTTCTCAACTGGGCAGCCACTTCAAGTTGGGCTTTCCCGTGGCCGCGATACTGGGAGTCGTCGTCGCCACGGTCACCGGGCTCGTCATCGGCGGGGTCGCGCTGCGGGTACGCGGTGTGACACTCGTGGTCGTCACACTTGCAGCTGCCGCAGCCATCCAGCAGTTCGTCTTCGCCAACAACGATTGGGGCGGTGGGCAAACCGGTCTGCTGGTGTCAGAACCCAAGATCTTCGGACTGGATATCGGAACCAGGGCTGGCTTCCGGGGGCTCGACGGGTCACTGCCCAGCCCGGTGTTCGGCTTTGTCGCACTGATCATTGCCGTCCTCGCCTACATGATGGTTGCCAACCTGCGACGTAGCGATCTGGGCCAGCGGATGCTCGCTGTGCGGTCGAACGAGCGCGCGGCGGCGGCAGTAGGCATCGATGTGCAGATGGTCAAGATGAAGGCCTGCGCGATCGCCTCCGCCCTCGCCGGCGTGGCCGGTGCACTATTTGCCTACAACTACGGGACTATCTCGGCGAGCAGCTATGACACGTCATTGGCGATCAGCCTGCTGGCGAGCGTGTACGTCCTCGGCGTCACCATGGCCCAGGGCGCGGTGTTGGCGGGGTTCGGGGCTACCGGTGCCGTGATCCCGCTACTGCTGCAGAAGTGGGTGATCCCCGCAGATCGGGTCTCCATCTACATCGAACTGCTGATCGGTGTCGGTCTGATCGTCCAGCTCAACTTCTTCCCTGACGGTCTCCTGGTGTCCTCGGCAGCCAAGAAGCTGCGACGCGCGACGTCGAAGGCAGAGAAGGCGCTGCTCGGCGTCGACGGGCCGGCACCGGTACGCGAAAGTCTGGCCCGGTGACCGCCCCCGTTCTGCGAGCTCGCGGTCTCACGGTGCGATACGGCGGGGTGCGCGCGCTCACCGATGTCAACATCGAGGTCCGCCCGGGTCAGATCGTCGGGTTGATCGGCCCCAACGGTGCAGGAAAAACCACCTTCGTGGACGCGGTCACGGGCTTCGCCAAGTGCGAGGGTCAGGTGGAGATCGCCGGGCGGGATGTGAGTTCGCTGAAACCGGCCGCGCGGGCGCGGGCCGGCCTTGGGCGGACCTGGCAGGGCGCCGAGCTCTTCGGTGACCTGTCGGTCGCGGAGAATGTGACCGTCGCCGCCTCGCGGCCCGCACTGCGTGCGACGCTGCGTCAGTTGCTGGGCGGATCGTCGACACCCCACCACGCGGTTGTGCAGGTGCTGAGCCGGCTCGGCATCGACAATCTGGCCGACGTCGCCACTGGCGAGCATTCGGAGGGGCAACGCAAACTGGTCGGCATCGCCCGGGCACTGGCAGGCGACCCTGCGGTGCTCTGCCTCGACGAACCGGCCGCAGGCCTCGACACCGGCGAGAGCGCCGCGCTGGGCAAGCGCTTGCGCAGACTGTGCGACGCCGGTACGCCGATGTTGCTCATCGACCACGACATCGGCTTCGTGTTCGACATCTGTGACCACGTCGTTGTGTTGGAATTCGGGACCGAGATCGCCAGCGGCACCCCGGCCGAGGTGCAATCCAACCCGAAGGTGATATCGGCGTACCTCGGCTCCGCGGCCAGCGACACCGCTGTTGAGAACACGGCCGAGGAGTTGTTGCTGTGAAGCCGCCCGTACTGACGATCGAGCATCTGGCTGCCGGCTACGAGAACACCAGCGTCGTCCGCGACGCCACCCTGAGCGTGGGAGCGGGTGAAGTGGTGGCCCTGCTCGGGGCCAACGGTGTGGGAAAGACGACCACGCTCCGGGCGATTTCGGGGATTGCTCGAAGCACAGCGGGGTCCGTGATGCTCAACGGCACGTCGCTGACGTCGCTGTCGCCGACCGCCCGAGCGAGGAGCGGAATCGCGCATGTTCCGGACAACCGCGGCATCTTCTACGGTCTCACGGTCGCCGAACACTTTCGCCTGCGCAGCCGCGGCGAGCGACTCGATGCGCAACTCGCCTATCAACACTTTCCGGCTCTCGAG
>JBBQFE010000294.1:0-4688 GCA_038321605.1 Mycobacteriales bacterium
CCTGCACCGGAAAGCGCTGCCCCACCAGGCGTTCTGCATTGGTGCCGACAGCCACCTCGACGAGGATCTCATCCGCCCGCGGGGTCAGCAGCGTCACCGTCACGAGACCGGCCTCGGAAATCTCGCTGGCCCGGCGCGCGATCAGTTGAAGCGGGTCCTCACCGGTCGAGGCGAGCAGCTGCCCGCTGATGTCGGCCGAGGCAGCCAGCCAGCTCTGCTGCAGGGTGGATTCCCGGTAGAGCCTGGCGTTGCTGATCGCTGTGCCCGCGGTGACCGCCAAGGACTGGACGAGTTCGACGTCCTCGTCGGTGAACTGGCCGGCCTCGCTCTCGGTCAGGTAGAGGTTTCCGAAGACCTCGCCGCGGACCCGCACCGGCACCCCGAGGAACGACCGCATCGGCGGGTGGCCCGGCGGGAATCCAGCCGAACGTGGATCGGCGCCCAGATCGGCCAGCCGAATCGGATGCGGATCGGTGATCAGCGCGCCGAGCAGACCTTTGCCCTGCGGCAACTGACCAATCCTGTGAACCAGGTCCTGATCGAAGCCCACGTGGATGAACTGTTCGAGACCGCCGTCGTGTGCGATCACACCGAGCGCCCCGTAGCGCGCCCCCGCCAGGGCGCAGGCGGCCTGCACGATGTGCTTCAGCACGGTCTCGACGCTCAGGTCGCCGGTCACCATCTCGTTGGCCCGCAAGAGGCCGCGAAGGCGCCCCTGCGCTCGCTGGACGCCCCGTGCGCGGGTGATCAGTTGCTCGATCAACTCGTCTAGCTCGAGTTTCGGGCCGTCGGGGAACTTCAGCGACGCGGCCTTTTGTGCGTCCATGACCTGACTCTAGCGCTGGCGGACCTGGCCGACCGAAGGCTGCTCACGGCCGCATCGTCCCCTTCTGCAGGTAGCGCGAGTGCCAGGACAGGGATTCGTCCAATAGATGCGGAGTGTGCTTGCCGGGCGAGCCGACCAGCGCCCGATCGAGATAGTCCTGCAGCATCGGCCGGTAGTCCGGATGCACGCACCGGTCGATGATCTGCTGGGCCCGACGCCGGGGCGGCAGCCCCCGCAGATCGGCCAGTCCCTGCTCCGTGACGATCACGTGGACGTCATGCTCGGTGTGATCGACATGGCTGACCATCGGCACCAGGCACGAGATGCTGCCCCCCTTGGCCACCGACGGCGACAGGAACATCGAGATGTAGGCGTTGCGGGTGAAGTCGCCGGAGCCTCCGATCCCGTTCTGGATGCTGGATCCCATGATGTGGGTGGAGTTGACGTTTCCGTACATGTCGGCCTCGATCATGCCGTTCATCGACAGGCAGCCGAGCCGTCTGATCACCTCAGGATGATTGCTGATCTCCTGGGGGCGAAGCACGATCCGCTCCCGGTAGAAGTCCAGATTGGCTCTGAACTCCGCCATCGCCGCACCGCTGAGGGAGAAAGCGGTGGCAGACGCATGGCTCATCGCGCCGGTGCGCAACAGGCTGAGCAGGCCGTCCTGGATGACCTCGGTGTACGCCGTCATCGGACGGAACGCGGGATTGTCCAACCGGCCGAGCACTGCGTTCGCGATGTTGCCCACCCCGGATTGGATCGGCAGCAGGTGCGGCGGCAACCGGCCCTGGCTCACCTCGTGTTCGAGGAAGTCGATGGTGTGCTCGGCGATCAGGTCACACGCCAGGTCCGCGGTGGCGAAGACGTTGCTGCGGTCGGGTGCGTCGGTGGCGACCACGGCGATGATCTTCTCCGGCGGGCAATGCAGGAACTGCGACCCGATGCGATCGGAGGAGTGCAGGATCTGCAGTGGTTTCCGGTCCGGCGGCAGGGCGGTGCCGTAGTAGATGTCGTGCAGGCCGGCGAGCTCGGCCGGCTGCCAGGAATTGACCTCGAGAATCACCTTGTCAGCCCGGTCGATCCACGTCTTGTTGTTGCCTACCGAGGTGGACGGGACGAGCAGGCCGTCCTCGGTGACGGCGACGACCTCGATCACAGCGATGTCGAGCTTTCCGAAGAATCCCTCCCACACCATCTGGGCGACATGGGACAGGTGGATGTCGACGTAGTCCAGCAGGCCCGCGTTGATCTTCGCGCGGGTGATCGGGTCGGACTGGTAGGGCATTCGCAGGTCGATACCGTCCACCGCGGCAAGGGCGCCGTCGAGTTCCGGAGCTGTCGAGGCGCCCGTCCAGACGCTGACGCTGAGCTTTCCGCCGACGATCGCCGCATCGGAGACCCGCCGAGCGAGCGCCTGCGGCACCGCCTTCGGATATCCCGACCCGGTGAAGCCACTCATGCCGACATTCGATCCGGCGGGGATGAGCGCCGCAGCCTGGTCGGCGGACATCAGCTTGGCGGCGATGCCCGCGTTTGCTATCCGCGGTGGAAGTGGCTGCCCGCTGGTCAATCCGCTACCGCCGCACCGATGAGACGGTTGCCGTCCTCGAACGTGTCGTGCTCGAGCCGGCCACCCTCGAACCGCAGCACCGAGTCGATCTGGTCGGCCCGGATCCGGCGATGGGTGGACAGCAGCACCGTTCGACCACTGGTGGCATCCAGCAGGTCGGCGAGCACCGCCTGCTCGGTGACTGCATCCAGGTGGGCAGTCGGTTCATCCAGCACCAGCACCGCAGGATCGGCCAGCAAGGCGCGGGCCAGCAGCAGTCGCTGGCGCTGTCCGCCCGAAAGCTGAGAGCCATCCACCCCCGCTGGCGTGTTCCAGCCGCCGGGAAGCTCGGCGATGAACTCGGTCAGCCCGCAACGGGCGGCAACGTCGGTCAGCGCCGCCAGCTCGGCGTCCGGTCGGACGACCAGCAGGTTGTCCCGCAGGGACACATCGAACACGTGATCGCCCTGCAACGAACCGGCAACCGCCGGTGGTAGGTCGGCGGCCCGGATCGCGGACAGGTCGACGACGTGATCGCTCGACGTCAGTTCGATCTCCCCGTGGTCCAGTCGTAACTGGCGCAACACCGCGGCGAGCACCGTGGACTTACCGCAACCGCTCGGTCCGGTCAGTGCAACTCGACGCCCCGCGGCCACCACCAGGTCCGCACCCCGCACGACGGGTTCCGCGTACGGAGTGGGACGCACCTGCACCATCCGCGCCTGCACGCCGACATCCGCCGTGGGCGGTGCCACCGACTCGGCAGGATCGGCCATCGCGGGTGTGCTCGCCAGTACCGACGCCACCCGACGTAGGCCGGCCGCACAGCGCGTCCAGGCGACGAATGCCGAGGGCAGCGGTGCGACCGCCTCGAAACCGGCCAGCACGCAGACAGCCAACACACCGAGGCTGATGGCTGAAAGTCGCCCTGCGTGCACCGCATCCGCGCCGGTCAGCAGTACCACCGGCAGCGTGATGGCGGCGATCACCGCCGAGGCCACCGTGCCTGCTGTCGCTGCGCGGGCCGGCCGAACCGTGCATCGCGAGAGGTCCGCGTCGAGCAGGGCGATCTCAGCCACCGCACGGTCAACAGCCCCGTACGCCGTGAGCTCGGACAGCCCGTCGATCAGCGCGCTGGTGCGCTCGTCACGCTGACCGGCCAGCGCCACCGCCGGATCCGCATCCACGGTGGACCGCCGGGTCAGCAGGCCGATCAGCAGTCCGGTGATCAGCAGCGCCGACAGGAGAATCACGCCAGCGGCCGGCACCAGCAGCCCGGCCAGCAGGCAGGCGCCCAGCCCCGTGGCAATGGCACCGCTCAGGGGCACGAACGCCCGCACCAGACCGTCCTGCAAGCCGTCGACGTCGCCGACGAACCGTCGCAGCAGATCACCGCGGCGGTAGCCGCCGAGAGCGGCCGGCCCGAGCGGGACCAGGGCACCGAACACCTTGGCACGCAGGGCGACCAGCAGCCGAAGCGCCACGTCGTGAGCCTGCAACCGCTCCGCGTAACGCAACAGCGCACGCCCGATGGCGAAGGTCCGGACGCCGACCACCGCCAGTGCGAGCGCCTGCACGTTCGGGTGCTCGGCAGCACGACTGATGAGCCAGATGGACGTGCCGGTGAGAGCGAGCGCGGTCAGACCGCCGAGGGCCGACAGCGCCGCGGCCTGCAGCAGGCGTCCGCCCATTCCCTCCGTCCGGGCCAGTGCGATGATCCACCGGCGCGCCGGCACAGCCTGCCGATGTACCGCGGCAGGTGCCTGAGCCTGCCCCACCTCCTCGGCGACGGCTGCCACCGGCATCGACGCCGCCTTGACCCGCAGCGATCCGGCACCCGGCTGCTCGGTGACCTCGGCGAGTCTGCCGTCGATCAGGTCCAGGCGCCGATCAGCCAGCGCGGCAAGGACCTCGCTGTGGGTGGCCAACAGCACCGTGGCGCGCCCGGCGAGCGCGGAGATGACACTCGCCACCACCAGTTCGGTGTCACGATCG
Source organism: Mycobacteriales bacterium (assembly GCA_038321605.1). Lineage (GTDB taxonomy): Bacteria > Actinomycetota > Actinomycetes > Mycobacteriales > Jatrophihabitantaceae > Jatrophihabitans_A. The sequence continues at coordinate 4,374 of JBBQFE010000294.1, forward strand.
AGGTCCTCGCTGGGCTCGTCCAGCAGCACGAGCGGCACGATACCTCGGCGTTGGCAGGCCTCGACCCGCAACAGCACCCGTGCCAGGGCGATCCGTCGTCGTTGGCCGGCCGAGACAGCGCGCCCGTCCTCACCGAGGGCCGTCTGCGGGGACGGCGTCGCGCACTGCCGACAGACACTCAGCAACTCGGAATCACCGGCATCCGGGTCGCCGAGGCGCACTTCGTCGGCGACCGTGCGCTGGGTCGGCATCGGGCGTTGCGGCAACCAGGCCACACCGGCGCGCCATTGTTGAACCGGCAGCGTCGCGGCAGCC